>JAVVPJ010000024.1:247-9823 GCA_036655815.1 Oscillospiraceae bacterium | reverse complement strand
GGCCATGCTGGCGCTGTTCTGCCCGCCCGGTTCCACCGTGCTAATGGCTCGGGCCTCTCACACAGCTGCAATTCATGCTGCAGCGCTGCTCGACCTCTCACCTGTCTGGCTATGGCCCGACGAACCGTCTGGGGTAGGAACTCCGGGTTTGGTTTCGTGCGATGCTGTCGCGCAGGGGCTTGCGGCATATCCCAACGCATCGGCTGTTTATCTGACCAGCCCCGACTATTTTGGTTCAATGTCCGACATTTCCCAATTGGCGGCACACTGCCGTGCGGCAAGCGTTCCATTGCTGGTGGACAATGCCCATGGCGCTCATCTAACGCTGACGGGTCAGCATCCGATGCAGCTTGGTGCTGATGCCTGTTGTGACTCTCTCCACAAAACGCTACCCGCCCTGACCGGTGCAGCACTGCTACACCTGCGCAATGGCGCCCGCCGAGACGAAGCGCGGCGTTGCTTGAACCTTTTTGGCTCGACCTCGCCATCCTACCTCGTGATGCTCTCGGCTGATCGACTAGCCGGCACTTTTACAGCCCTGCGCACGCCATGGCAGGCCTTGCAAGTTGAGATGGACGAGCTGCGAAAAGCGGCTGTGCGAAAGGGGATTTGGGCCACCGTGGGTCGATGTGACGCGACGCGTGTGGCACTGCTTTTCCCTGATGGGGAGCGATCAACGGCTGCGGGTCTGCTGAACATGCTGGCCATTGAACCGGAATATCTCTCAGCCCGTCACATCGTGTTGATTCCAGCGCCGGGAATGGATTTGGCGCCTGTTCGACTTCTCATTGAACGACTTCCCTCGCTGACCCAAGCTCCGGCTCTGCCCCACGTCCCCACGCCCGAACGAGTGATGGGGCTACGAGAGGCAGTGCTGTCCCCCTCGCTGCGGATTCCGCTTTCCGAGGCTGTCGGCCGCGTCTGTGCCGCACCGTTGACGCCCTGTCCACCCGGGTTGCCCCTGGTCATGCCTGGAGAGCGCATCTGGCCGGGGATTGATCAAATTTTCACTGGTATGCCCGGCTGCTTTGTGATACAATAATAAGAGTAAAAAGCTTCGACCGTTGGAAGGGGGATTTGCAATGAAATTGATTTTTGCCATCGTATCCAATGATGACAGCGCACGTGTGCAGGCGGCGCTGACCAAGGTGCATTTCCAAGTGACACGCCTTGCAACAACTGGCGGTTTTCTGTTGGCGGGCAACACCACCTTTATCTGCGGCACCGATGACGACAAGGTGGATCAGGTGATTCAGATCATCGCGGAGCATTCCAAACAGCGCACCCAAATGGTGCCCTCCTCTGCGTCCTACGGTGTGGGCATGTATGCGGCGTTTCCCGTCGAGGTTTCCGTGGGTGGTGCAACCATCTTTGTCACCGATGTTGAACGGTTCGAGAAGGTTTGACCGATGAGATTGTCTGAAACCGAGCTGCTGTGTTTTCAGGAGGAACCGTTGAAAGCGCTCACCGCCCTGTGGGACGGCGGGCGTTTTCCTCATGCGTTGCTGCTTGAAGGCAGCGTAGGCAGCGGACGCAAAACGCTGGCGATGTATGCGGTTGCGCTGCTGTTGTGCCGGGGGGAGCACCCCCCTTGTGGCGCATGTCTCTCCTGCCGCAAGTTAGTCAGCGGAAATCATCCTGATCTGACCGTACTGGAAACACAAAATAAGTCCAAGACGCTGTCGGTGGATCAGATTCGTGCTCTTCGTTCCGACACTTTTCTTGCGCCCCATGAGTCGGCCAGACGGGTCTTTCTGATTCCGGAGGCTCACACCATGACAGCGCAGGCGCAGAACGCACTGCTCAAATCTCTTGAGGAGCCACCCCAAGGCATTTTTTTTGTAATGACCACGCTATCGCGAGGTGGACTTTTGGAAACGGTGCGCTCACGGGCAACGGTAATTGCTATGCGAGAGCTGACGGCAGTCCAGTTGCGAGAGGTTCTTGCACGCCTGCGGCCCGAGATTGATGGCCCGCGTCTGACACTGGTTTCCGAAAGCGCCACAACGGTGGGAGAGGCCCTCGCGCTGCTGGAGGATGGTACAACTGAGCAGCGCATGGCCGACGCAAAGCGGGTGCTGACGCTGGTTGCAGCACGGGAACGCTATGATTTGATGCAGCTGCTATCTGGATATGAAAAGGACAGAGAGGCATTTGTATCTCTACTGAGTGCGGTCAAGAGTGCATGCGCATCTCAAATGCGCACGATGCAGGGGCTTGGCTCCTTGCAATGCATACAAATAGTTGCCATTATAGAAGACACACTCATAGCCGCCCGGCAGAACGTCGGACTTCCGCTCCTGTCGGCTGTATTTGCAGGACGGCTGACGGCACTGTAGAGAAAAGCAGAAATCTTGCGGCGGCGTACCGCCGATCAAGCCCGCTCAGACGGGAGAAGATGAGGAAACAGCATGGCCGAAATCGTAGGAGTCAGATTCAAGGATGCGGGCAAGGTCTATTACTTTGATCCCGGTGATCTTGCGCTAGCATTGGATATGCCGGTCGTCGTCGAGACGGTGCGGGGCATTGAATGCGGGGCAGTAGCAATTCCCAACCGGGAAGTAGATGAAAGAGAGATTGTCACGCCGCTCAAACGGGTGGTGCGGATCGCAACACAAAAAGATCTCACTCAAATTGAAGAGAATCGTCGTCGCGAACAGACAGCTTTTGAGATCTGTCATCAAAAGATTGCTGAGCGCGGTATGGAAATGAAGCTGGTCGATGTTGAGTATGCCTTTGACAACAGCAAGATTCTGTTTTATTTTACAGCAGACGGGCGGGTTGATTTTCGGGAGCTTGTGAAAGATCTCGCAGGTATTTTCCGCACCCGCATCGAGCTACGTCAGATCGGTGTGCGTGACGAGGCCAAAATGCTGGGAGGTCTGGGGATCTGTGGGCGGGTATTCTGCTGCACCAGTTTCTTGGGGGAATTTCAACCCGTTTCAATCAAGATGGCCAAAGAGCAGGGGCTGTCGCTCAACCCGGCTAAGATTTCCGGCACCTGTGGGCGGCTGATGTGCTGCCTCAAGTACGAGCAGGTCGCCTATGAGGATTTGATTCGCACCACCCCAAAAACCGGAAGTTTGGTGATCACCCCCGATGGCAGGGGCGTTGTGATAGAGGTCAGTTTGCTGTCAGGCATGCTCAAGGTGCGGCTGGAAGGTGACGCCGGCGTCAAGGTTTATCATAAGGACCTCCTCAAGGGCAGTATAAACCGTTGCGCCTGTGAAACTCCGGAAGGCGTGTGTTGTGAGGCTGCCGGGGCATCCAAAGCTGTCGGAGGAATTGCCGTGGTTCAGCAGCCCAATCCGCAACAGCCGCGCCCACCGAGGCCCAAACAGCCCACCACGTCGCCTGCCGAATCCGCTGTACCATCACTGGAGCATAACGATGCAGCATCCGACGCGGTGGAAACACCCGGTGCACGTTCCAGCCGCAATCGTCGCGGCGGTCGCCGGCGTCATTCTGTGCAGAACCGACCCGTTTTAGAGCCGTCAGAAATACCGAATGTGATTGACATACCAATCGACGGCAAACTGTCCTAGCCGGGATGTAAAATTTCAAAAAACACTAGGAATTATAACAAGCTTGTGATAGAATATAAGCGATATTTTAAGGAGGTGTATTGTCCATGGCATATGTTATTTCTGATGCTTGCATCAGCTGCGGCGCCTGTGAGTCGGAGTGTCCCGTCAGTGCTATCTCGGCAGGTGATACGAAGTACGTGATCAACGCCGACGCCTGCATTGATTGTGGCGCCTGCGCAGGCGTTTGCCCCGTCGACGCTCCTCAGGCATAGTCTTCAGGGTTCACGCAAATACAGGGTTCGCGCTTTTGGCGCGAACCCTGTTTGTCCATAGAGAACAAATCCAGCCTTGCTGTTTGACCTCACCGAAATCCGGACGCAAGGCGCTTCATAGGGCCGCAGGACGTGCTCTGCCGCAATCCATGGCGGCGCCGCAGTCCTTGGTCGTCACTACCGTCTCTGTCGCAGGAGCGGCATCGAAGGAGGAACCACAAAATGGCCAAGCTCTATCTGGTTGCAACGCCCATCGGCAATCTTGGAGATCTTTCCGAACGGGCGCGTCAAACGTTGTCGGAAGTGGATTTTATTGCGGCCGAGGATACCCGTGTAACGCTGAA
Source organism: Oscillospiraceae bacterium (assembly GCA_036655815.1). Lineage (GTDB taxonomy): Bacteria > Bacillota > Clostridia > Oscillospirales > Ruminococcaceae > Yanshouia. Next base: position 5,680 of record JAVVPJ010000024.1, on the reverse strand, counting down.
GCTGCTCAATCGCTTTGAAATTTCCAAGCCCATGATGAGTTATTATCAACACAATTTGCGCGAACGCGGAGATCAGATTGTCGCGCGAATTCAAGCGGGAGAAAACTGTGCGCTGGTGACCGATGCCGGAATGCCGGCCATTTCCGATCCCGGGGAGGATCTTGTTCGGCTGTGCGCAGCATCCGGCATCGAAGTTTTAGCAGTGCCGGGGCCTTGCGCCGCAGTCACCGCGCTGGCCTTGTCGGGGTTGGAAACGTCTCGTTTCTGCTTTGAAGGTTTTTTATCGGCCAACCGCCAGAGCCGACGGGAGCGTCTGGAGGAGCTGTCGGACGAAACACGCACGATGATTTTCTATGAAGCGCCCCACAAGCTGCGCACCACGCTAGCTGATCTGTGCGCGGCATTTGGTGGTGATCGCCGCATTGCGCTGGCACGGGAAATCACCAAAATTCATGAGGAAGTCATACGCATTACGCTTGAGGAATCCGTGGCGCGCTATGAGCTTGAGAATCCCCGCGGGGAATTTGTGCTGGTTGTGTCCGGAGCACCTGTGCCGGTCGCCACAGCAACCTTTCTGGAGGACGCAGTCGGACTGGCCCGCAGCTTGATGGATGGCGGAATTGGCCCCGCGCCCGCAGCCAAGGAGGCCGCCCGTATTACAGGATGCAGAAAAACTGACATCTATCGCGTACTCATTGCGCAAAAGATGAATCACTAAGGAACAAGAGGGATTTCCATGAAATTACAAGTTGTTTTGTCCTTGGCACTGGCCAGCGCCTTACTTTTCACCATGGCAGCCTGTGGTAGTGCCAACTCCTCCATCTCAAATGCTCCTATCGATCCGACAGTGATCACCTCATCCCCCTCTGCTGTCACGCCTGCCGGCAAGGATACACTTGTCTTTGCTTTGGACATGGAACCGGCCAGCCTTGACCCTTATATGCACACCAAGCAACAAGGTTTTACCACTGCAACTCTGATGCTGGAAACATTGATCAAGAAGCGCGCGGATGGCACATTCATGCCATGGCTTGCTAAGAGTTGGGAGTTTGTGGATGACACCACCGTAATCTTTAAATTGAGAGATGACGTTACCTTTCACGATGGCAGCAAATTTACAGCAGAGGATGCCCGCTACTCTCTGGCGTTAGGCGCTGAGAGTTCCTTTAGCAAAACACTGTTTGGCAGCATCGATTCCGTCCAAACCAAGGCGCTTGATATGTATACGCTGGAGCTCAAACTGCAAAGCCCCTATGCGTCCTTGCTGGAGGCGCTGTCCTCCTTCCGTGGTGCCATGCTATGCAAAGCCTCGCGCGAAGCAATGGGTGCAGAAGCCTATGGACGCGCTCCTGTCGGAACCGGCCCCATGAAATTTTCCCGGTGGATCGCGGGCGACCGCATTGAAATGGACGCCTACAGTGGTTACTGGGGTGAGCCACTTCCATTCAAAAAGGCTGTGGCTCGCATCATTGTTGAGGCGTCTGCCCGCGCCATTGAACTGGAAACCGGCGGGGTAGACATTGCAGCAGAGCTGGCCTTTTCGGATTGGGATCGCATTCGCAAAGACCCCGATACCAGACTTCTCAGCGGAGAAAGTCAGTCGATCAGTTTTATCCTTCTCAACAATTCCATGGAACCGTTTACTGACATCCGTGTGCGGCAGGCATTGGCCCACGCTCTGGATATGGATGCACTGGTTCGGACGGTCTATCAGGGCAACGCCACGGTGGCCGACAGCTACTATATTCCTAGCATTCTGGGCTATCAGAAGGTCGGGCCGATGGAATACAACCCTGTAAAATCCAAACAACTTCTTGCAGAGGCGGGCTACTCCGCTGGGCTAACCATTCCCTATTACACGACTGAAACGCAGATCAATCTGTCAGTAGCCGAGGTAGTTAAAAACATGTGGGGTCAGGTAGGAGTCGATGTAGACATTAAAATCATTGACCTTGCGACACTGACCGCTCTGAACAACGCCGGAAAATGCACGGTATCCTGCATGGCGCCGGCTGTTGCCATCCCCGATCCTGACGCAGCCTTGATGATCTGGCCGATCTACCGCACCATCTCCATCCGCCACAACGACCCACAGGTTCAAAAACTGCTTGACCAGGGACGTGTCACCTATGACACCGCCCAACGCGCAGCAGTCTATGGAGAACTGCAGTCCTATCTTTTTTCCAAAACCTATAATATCCCTGTGGCATTTCCCAAAGCAGCCTTTGGCACGCGCGCCTACGTCACCGGTCTATCATTCCCGCCCAGTCTCGTGCTCGATCTGACACAGGTGCGGTTTTCTTGACTTCTGGTTGGAATGGGAGGAACACCCGATGCTGCGATTTGTAGGGAAGCGGCTGCTTATAATGCTTCCGGTGCTGCTGGGCGTTACCATCATTGTATTTACGATGATGTATCTCACCGATGGCGATCCCGCCCGGTTGCGTCTGGGGGATGACGCCAGCGAGCAGGAGGTACAGATGCTTCGAGATGAGATGGGACTCAACGACTCCTTCGCGCGCCAGTATATCCGTTATCTTGCTGGGGTGCTACATGGCGATCTTGGAACCTCCTATACCACTGGTCGCCCCGTTGCAGACGAAATCATAGAACGTCTGCCCATCACCTTTCGGCTGGCCGTACTCAGCACGCTGCTGGCCATCTTCATCGGCATTCCGGCAGGCATTTTTTCAGCGGTCAGGCAATATTCTCTTGCAGACAATGTTGCGATGGTTCTGGCCCTGTTGGGCATCACAATGCCCAACTTTTGGCTAGCGCTGCTGCTGGTTCTATTCTTTTCTGTCTATCTGGGCATACTTCCCGCTTCGGGACTGTATGGCCCACTGTATTACATCCTGCCGGTCATTAGTATCAGTGCCGCATCCACTGCCACCATCACGCGCATGACCCGCTCGAGTATGCTGGAGGTGATCCGTCAAGATTACATTCGCACCGCCCGCGCCAAGGGACAGCGGGAAAGCGTCGTAATATTAAAACATGCACTCAAAAACGCTCTAATCCCGATTGTGACCGTCATTGGGATCCAGTTTTCCGTCGTGCTTGGCGGTGCGGTAGTCAACGAACAGGTTTTTGCCATTCCGGGCCTTGGCAAGCTGCTGGTGGATGCCATCAAGGCCAGAAACTATCCCGTTGTACAGGGCGGCGTTCTGACAATCGCCGTGATGTTTAGCCTTTTGAATCTGTTGGTCGATCTGCTGTATGCTTTTCTCGATCCCCGCATCAAAACACAATATCAGCGCTCTTCTAAAGAAAGGACCGCCGTGGCTTCGGCTGGGTATCAAGGAGGTGTAAAGCGATGAGAGAACCGGAGACGTACGCATGCTCACCAAAGCACGGTCCTCTGCGCAATATCTGGAGACGTCTGTGTCAGCGCCGTCTGGCGGTGTTTGGCATGGCGGTATTGGCTCTCTTGGTATTGCTCGCCATCTTTGCAGACGTAATCGCACCCTATCCCTATGATCTGCAAAATTACAGTGCTACGTTTCAATTTCCCTCATGGAAGCATCCGTTCGGCACCGATAACTTTGGCCGCGACATTCTCAGTCGCGTCATTTACGGTACGCGCATATCACTGCAAATCGGTGTGATCTCTCTCACCGGCGGCGCGGTACTCGGTTGCATGCTGGGCGCAGTGGCAGGCTATTTTGGTGGAGTGCTGGACACTGTAATTATGCGTTTGACAGATATCTTGATGTCGATTCCCAAGACCGTTTTGGCCATTGCCATCGCCACCACGCTGGGTCCGGGGCTGACCAACGCAATGATCGCGATTTCCATCAGCTCCATTCCCAATTTTGCCCGTGTGGTGCGCGCCTCCACGCTCACAGTCAGGAATCAGGAGTATGTGGAGGCAGCCATTGCCATTGGCGCCAGTCACAGCCGCATTATTTTCCGATATATTCTTCCCAATGTGATGGCCCCCATCATTGTACAAGCCACACTGGGCGTTGGAACCGCCATTATCCTCGCAGCGTCACTGAGCTTTCTGGGACTTGGGATTCAGCCGCCCGCGCCCGAGTGGGGTTCTATGCTCTCGTCAGCTCGTGGCTTTATCCGTGATCAGTGGTACATGGTGCTGTTTCCGGGGCTGGCCATTATGCTAACGGTGCTAGCGCTCAATCTGTTTGGAGACGGTCTGCGGGACGCTCTGGATCCAAAATTGAAGAATTAGCGACGCGTCCCAGACGAGCCGCAGGGGGAGTAGATGACATGAATGAGAAATCTGTGCTGCTGTCCGTCCGGAATCTCACTATCAATTACTGCTCTGACAGCGGCGTGGTGAGAGCCGTCAATGGCATCAGCTTCGATCTGAAAGAGGGCGAGACACTGGGTCTGGTCGGTGAAACCGGCGCTGGCAAGACCACCACCGCGCTGGGTCTGATGGGTCTAATTCCCGATCCACCCGGAAAAATCACAGGGGGAGAAATCCTGTTTTGCGGAAAGGACTTGTTACAAGCTGGCAAACGGGAGATGCGCCTTCACCGCGGAAAGGATTTTTCCATGATTTTTCAGGATCCGATGACAGCGCTAAACCCTGTTTTGACGGTGGGGGATCAGATTTCTGAAGTTGTGCGCCTGCATAAGATGTGTTCCAAGGCCGATGCCTATCAAAAAGTCGCCGATATGTTGGCACTGGTTGGCATTTCCCCGGAACGTATGACCGATTATCCTCATCAGTTTTCCGGAGGCATGCAGCAACGTGTCGTGATTGCCATCGCATTGGCTTGCAACCCCCGCGTGATGATTGCAGACGAACCAACCACCGCGCTAGACGTGACCATTCAGGCACAGGTTTTGGCGCTGATGCGACAGCTTCGACAGAAGTTCAACACCGCCATGCTGATGATTACACATGATCTGGGTGTCGTAGCCGAAACCTGCGACCGTGTGGCAATTGTGTACGCCGGGCAGATTGTGGAAAGTGGAACTCTGCGGGACATCTATGAAGGTGCAGCTCACCCCTACACGCATGGTCTGTTCGAGTCACTCCCCAGTCTGCACAGCAAGACGCATCGACTCAGGCCGATTCCCGGGCTGGCCCCCGACCCCACGGCCCTCCCACTTGGGTGTTCCTTTCACCCCCGCTGTCGGGACGCTCTGCCTGCATGTCGCATCACTGCTCCTGAAAATGCCGAGATCAGCCCCGGACATTTTGTCAGATGCCTGCTGTACAGAAACATGAGGTCCGATTGATGCAGTCGGACCTCTCAACCGGGTTTGCTGATTGGAGGAACGCATGAGAACGCTGCTTGAAGTCCAAAAATTAAAAAAATATTTTAAAAACAAACCCAAACCCCCTGCTATCAGAGCTATTTATGATAAAAAAGTTTATCTGTATTTTTATAATGATAAAGTTTTTGTATCCGATAAACTTTTAAAAACTAAGGATAATCCATTTTTGCACAGCAAATC
>JAVVPJ010000024.1:0-237 GCA_036655815.1 Oscillospiraceae bacterium | reverse complement strand
CCACCCTAGGTCGGGTGATCATCCGTCTGCTGGACGCCACCGAGGGCGTTGTGACCTTTGAAGGGGAAGACATTTTAAGAATACGGGATCTCTCTGCTCTTCGCCGCAACATGCAGATCATCTTTCAAGATCCGTTCTCCTCGCTCAACCCACGCATGACCGTCGGAGAAATCCTTGCAGAGCCGCTACTGATTCACCGGCTGTGTTCCGGACACGCCCAGCGTAATAAAAAGGTGT
>JAVVPJ010000023.1:0-9852 GCA_036655815.1 Oscillospiraceae bacterium | reverse complement strand
GCAGCCTGTCCGTACAAATCGACCTCCAGCGCGTTGTTGATCGAAACAGTACGGTCATTTCGCGCAATGACCCCCGGATTGTTTGTGTAATCTGCTGGGAAAGAGGCGCAACTCGGATTCCGATCAATAAAATCATAAAGCCGCTGTGTCCCCAAAGCAAAGGTGTAGACCATCTTTTCGGGGTCGGTGGTTTTGTACTTTCCAGTGATACATCCGGCTTCGTACATGTCTACATAAGCGTCAACCATCATTTCAGTGTGGACACCCAAGTCACGCAATTTGGATTGGGACAGCATCTTTCCAATTACATTGGGAAGGGCACCAATCCCCAATTGGACGCAGCTCTTATTCTGAATGCGATCAACAATCAGCTCTGCAATGCGAATTTCAGCGGGGGAGGCCTCTTTGTTGCCTACCGACAAAACTGGCCGTGGCGCACCACGCACCACACGATCCACCTGAGAAATAGAAATGGATTCCCCATACCCACCTAAGCAGACTGGCATGCTTGGGTTTTCTTCAATGACGATGCAACGTGCTTTTTTGATACAATTCTGAGTAAAAGAATTGCTCACTCCTACATTAAAAAAGCCGTGACAGTCCATAGGAGAAGCGGCGATAAAACACACGCAATCCTCATAAAGATCGACCGCTTTTCCACTCTGATGGAAGGAGCTTGGGATAAAGCTGATGGAGCCTGCCTCCTGAAATTTGCGGCCAACTCCGCTGTAGTGCCAATCATTCCAGACAAAATGTGTCCCCATTGGATCCGCAAGAACAGCTTTTGGGACACAAGAGGCGGTCACAGTTCTGATTCTAATGTTGTCCAGTGACCCGGCACGGGCAGCTAACGCTTCATCCAGTCCATAGGGGAATAGCGCAAAGGAGCCATACTCCAATACATCCCCCGAGCGTACCACTTCGACCGCTTCCTGAAAAGAACAGAGTTTTTGCTCATACTCGGTTTGATAGCAGTGGGGTGAAATCATATAGACGATCCTCCGTCATAAGTTGTCGATCCTCCGCGCAGGATCCTGTCCACTATAGCAGCAAGAGCCGTGCCAATTGTGCTTATAGTTGGCCCAATTGGATGCGAGATACCTTGGAAGGGAGAAGATTCCTGCATGATGGGAGAAACGCTTGGGATAAAATCAATGCAGTTGCCACAATGACACGGGGTTGCGCTTGGGTTGTACAATTGAAATGCAATCAAAATCTACGCTGTTATACCAGCGGGAGTCAAACACATGGGAACAGGGGTTGCGACCCCAACGCCTACATCCTCTGCGTTGAGGTCACAGCCCCCAAATTCGTCATGCTAAATTAAAAATTAATACCAGCCTTTAAATGCTTTTTCGTAAATCGCAATCATGTCGTTAATGTTTGGCTTACGCTTGTTAAAGACGGAGGACTGCGGCATCTTCATAGCACGCTCTGCCATGGAGGGAATGGCGTCGTGGGGAACCTTATCAGCCGGGAAACGGTCAGGCACACGCAGCAGAGTTAAGAAAGCACGCATGCCCTCTACCACAGCAGTTGCCTTTTCCTGACGGTTCATGCCGTCCTTGGACCATCCGCACATATCGGCCAGACGTGCAAATTTCTCCTGCGCAACCGGAAGATTGTACTCCATCACATGGGGAAGCAGAATGCCAAGTCCCATACCATGGTTAATACCATACATGTTGGCTGAGGCAGCCATGCCATGCACCAGACCCAGCTTGGCATTGCCACAAGCCATGTTGGCCATGACGTTGGCAACCAGCTGCATTCCCTTGGCTTCCAGATCATCAGAGTAGGCAGCAGAAGGAAGATTCTCAATCATCAGTCGAATGGCATCGAGTGCCAACGCATCTGTGATGGGGGTCGCCTCGGTCGTGTAGAGGGATTCCACTGCGTGAGTCAGTGCATCCAGTGCGGCAAACAGGAAAGGCATGGTGGGGTAACGGCGCAGCACCAGAGGATCGAGAATAGCTGCCTTGGGGAAGAGGTGGAAACCATTCATTGTGAAAGTTGAGCGGCCGTCATCCTCATCGTGCAGAACGGTGGCAGCCGAAACCTCGCTGCCAGAGCCGGCAGTGGTCGGGACACAAATCGTAGGAATTGGTGGAATCTTAAACTTCTCAACACCTTTGTAGTCACGAATATCTCCACCATTGGTGGCCAAAATGGCCATGCCCTTGGCTGCACAGATTGGGCTGCCGCCGCCGACGATGACAATGATGTCACAGCCGTTGTCTTTCAAAAACTTGGCGCCCACCTCGCAGATCTTGTTGCCAGGATCCACTTCAATGTCATCAAATACGACACAGGGAATGTTGGCTTCTTTCAGGCTTTTGAGGATGGGGTCAACCAGTCCGGCGCCAACAATGCCTTTATCAGAGACCAACATGACCTTGGTAGCACCCTGATTTCTGACCTCTTGCGGGATGATGTTGGTGCTGGAGATGCCATAGTAAACCTTAGTAGGCATGCGGTACAACAAGGTAGCGTCATAGTTGTAGCTCATAATTAATAGACTCCTTCGTATAAATTATATCAATATAATGCTGTGAAGTAAAGCAGCTGTCTTGCAGACGACTGCTTTCGCATCGGATGCAGAAAATTGCATCCAAACGTGGGGACGTCACTGCTGAGTTACCAAAGGCTAATTGAGATGATCATCAAACAACCCGTTTGCTAGAGATTTCGTGCCACCTCGTAGGCATCCCAGATCGCATAGTGAATATTTTTGACGCGTCTGGCATCGCCCAACAGATGTAGCGCACCAACGCGAGAAGATAACGCTTCATAGAGTGAGCGTTCTGACCGATAACCAACTGCCCATATCACAGTATCAGCTACAAGAACCTGAACACCAGTAGGAGATTCGATTTCCACACCGTTTTTGATGAGTGAAGTGACCTGTGAATTCAGTAGAATCTTCACTTTTTGGAAGTTGAGAAGATCCTTGAGCATATCATAATTCACAAACGGCAACGCTGTGGGCCCTCCCAATATCTGGCCGGTTGCTTCTACGAGCGTGACCTGACGGCCATGCGTCCGTAACCACAGCGCCAACTCGCCTCCCACCAATCCTGCACCCACGATGACAACATGATTGCCAGCTTTATGTGGATCGAGCAACACCTCATCGGCAGTGTAAACGGACACATTCCCCTCGTTCGGCACGGACAGCCGCACCGGCCGTGAACCCGTGGCAATTATCAACTCGTCAAAGGTCTGCACCAACACTCGTTCGGGCGTGGCATCCACATGATAGTGGACATCAACACCCAAGGCATTCAGCTGCCTGCGATACCATGTCACCAGACGGCGGTCATCTTTCTTAAAGTCGGGCACACCGCCCGGAATCAAATTTCCACCCAGTGCGTCACTCTTTTCCAAAAGGCGCACCTGATGCCCTCGCAATGCCGAAACACGCGCAGCCTCCAGCCCAGCAATGCCGCCGCCAACAATCAGAATTGTCTTATGAACCGTGGCGGGCATAATGCCATAGCTCTCCTCGCGACCACAGGCGGGATTGACGGCGCAGGAAATCGGAGCCTTGTGATGCACGCGTCCTTGGCATCCCTCATGACAAGAGAGACAGGGACGAACATCATCAAACCGACCGTCACGTACCTTGGCTGGCAACTCGGGATCGGCCAACAAGGGACGCCCTAAGGAGATGATGTCTGCCTTGCCATCACGTATTGCGTGACTGGCCAAGTCCGGTTGATCCATCCGTCCAGAGACGATCACCGGCACATCGACAGCCTGCTTAATGAGTTGGCTGTAGGGCAAATACATCCCGTCCTCAAAGTACATGGGGGGGTGATTCCAGTACCACGAGTCGTAGGTGCCGACATCCACATTCAGCGCATCATAACCTGCGGCCACCAGCAACTGAGCTGCGTCGATTCCTTCAGCAAGATCCCGGCCCTTTTCTTCAAAAACTTCGCCCGGCACAGCGCCTTGACGCCAATCCTTGATAAAGCTTTTGGCACTATAGCGCAAAGAGACGGGGAAATCAGATCCGCATACACGCTTGATTTCCTGTACGATTTCGACGGCAAAGCGTAGCCGGTTGCTGAGGCAACCTCCATACGCATCGGTGCGCTGGTTATAAAAAGAAATTGCAAATTGATCCAGAAGATAGCCCTCGTGTACCGCGTGAATCTCAACCCCATCAAATCCAGTATCCTTCGCGAGCAGAGCACTGGCCCCAAACTGATGCACCATATGCTCAATCTCTTCAACCGTCATGGCCCGGTGTTGGTTCTCAGGACTCCAGCGGTTGGGGCAAGGGGAGGCTGACACCTTGTTTTTAATCAAAAACGGCATGCCAGCCCGTCCCATACCGGCGCCCAACTGTAAAAATATGCGAACATCATGGGCATGAACGCGTTCGGTCATCTCATAGGCAGAGAGGGAAAAGGCACGCGGATTTTGTGTGGGACAAAAAGTCGTAGGAATCGGACTGCCCTCAAAGAAAGCATCCACCAATCCCACACCGGTAAAAATCAATCCAACGCCGCCTTTGGCCCGTTCCGTGTAGTACGCAACGCCGCGGGCATTGAAGGCGCCCTCACTATCACAATAGCCCATAGGGACAACAGGAGACATGGCGTAACGATTTTTAATGATGAGCTTGCCAATGGAAATTGGCGTGAATAAATTAGCGTATTGCTCAGTCATAAGAACCTCCTCCCGCAAGCGGTAGAAAGGATCAATTAATACGTATCCAGCTCTTTGCGAAGCGCCTTGTAGTAGCCATCATTGGAGTAGTAATTGCCCTTTGCCGCTTCATCGGCCTGATCTTCAAGAATCTTACTCCAGCCACCCAGATCATAACCAAACCAAGGAGTATGCAGATGAAGTTCGGGAAGACCAAGTTCATTCCAGATCCCAATGGCTTTTTCCATATATTCCTTTTTCGGAAGCGAAATGGGCGGGAAAGCACGACCTTTTAGTGTTGCATCAATCAGGAGCAACGACTCCTCATCTCCACGACCGGCATCAATAACAATTCCATTCTCATCCAGTTCTCTAAAAGGTGGAAGTGAACCCTTTTTCAATCCATGCACAATTTGTACATCTTTATGCGGAATGCAACGCATCCCGACGGCCCACATAACGCTGGTCAGATCGGTGATATCGATGTCACTATCCACGGCGATGACAATCTTCGCACCCATGGACATAAATGTACCGGCACCCATCAACGCGCGCGTGGTTTGATCCAATATGGGATGATCCATCTGAAGAATGACCAAACGTCTCAAGCCTACCATTGCCTCAAAACAGATAGCATCCTTTACGGAGGTGACGCCCATACTGGTGCGCAAATGCTTGAGCAATAGTGCATTGGTGCTCATTCCTCGAATGACACTACTCTCGCTTGGAGCAAGCTGGCTGATCAGTGAAACCCAAATAGCATCTTTGCGGTATGTGATGCATGTAACTTCCATACAAACCTCATACTCGACTGGATGCATATAACCATGGAAGTCACCAAAGGGACCCTCCGGCTCCAAATAGTCAAAGCGAATTTTTCCCTCAACGATGACCTCAGCATTTGCCGGTACCATTAGATTCGAAGTCTTGCACTTGACAACTGGGATGGATTCTCCAATCAACGCACCTGCTACTGCGATTTCATCAACGCCGGCAGGTAGCTTGCTGGCCGAGGCGTGGGTGAGTCCGGGAGGTCCACCGATGACAACAGCCACATCGAGAGGCTGCCCGAGCTTCATCGCATTCTGCATGTGCTTGTAGATGTCCTGCTGAGGACCGAGCAATTTGATGCCCGTTCTGGTAGGAGACTTTATGTGACCGCGATAGTTTCCTACATTCTTATCTCCGGTGATGGGATCCTGACTGACCCATTGTGCACAGGTCAGATAGGGCGCTGTATCCCAACCCGGTGTGGAAATAGGAATGGGGAAAAGGTCAAAACCATGTCGCTTTGCAGGGTCACTTTCGTCAATATAGCGAACCACCTCTTGCACCTTGGCATTTTCCACCACAGTGGGAGGAATGGGATTTGATGAGGCCAACGCCCACTTGGCGCTAATTTCCTCAACCGAGCAGCCCATACCGACAGCATAAATCTCGCGGCTGGCAGCCACGCCGCCGACAAGAACAGGAAAATCATATTTATTTCCCTTAGAATCAATCACATTCTCAAACAAAAAAGCCTTGCGCTCACTTTCGGGAAGTGCATTGAATTGAAGGCGTACCAACGGGTGAAGCTCAGTGTCCTTATTAATGGGCCTAGTGATCCGGCAGAGTAGACCCTTCGCTTCCAATGCTTTGATGTGATCATGCAGATCTCTGCTTATCATGTCCTTTTCCCCATTTCTTCCATGTTGAGACAATGAAGCTTTGCCCTAAGGACAAAGCTCCACGTCTATGTTGCCTATAAGTCATCTGAACTTTACGCAAGACCAATCATGCGTAAAATCAGGTGGCCAGTATACCGCCGTCCACTGCCATAATGTGGCCGGTCATGTAAGCAGCGGCGTCTGATGCAAGAAAGACTGCCGCTCCTTTGAGCTCATCTGGGCGTCCGAAACGCTTCATTGGAATGATGCTAAACAACTTGTTTCCTTGTTTCTCCATCAAACCTTGCGTCAGATCGGAAGCAAACCATCCAGGTGCCAGTGCCACAACATTAATGTTATGACGCGCCCACTTGCAAGCAAGATCGCGCGTGAAATTCACCACAGCACCCTTGCTTGTGTTGTAGACAATTGTATCCATGAGATCAGAATCAATGCCCATCAGTCCAGCTGCCGAAGCTACGTTGATAATACGACCGGATTTTTGAGCGATCATCACACGACCAACTGCCTGCGATACAAGAAACATTGCAGTAATGTTGAGATCCATGACCCGCTGCCATTTGTCTAATGGAAGCGTTTCGGGAGAACCTGCCCAGAACATTCCAGCATTGTTGACTAAAATATCAATATGGCCGAACGTGCCAACTGCCTCATCAACCATCGCTGTAACCTGATCGGGCTTTGTAATGTCGCATTGGATGCCAAGACTTTGTACGCCCAGCGCACGCAACTCAGTCGCTGCCTGATCGCACAGCTCTTTTTTTCGAGCCGCAATGACAACGTGGGCGCCCGCTTCGGCAAGACCCTGACTGATGATACGGCCTAAGCCCTTGTTTCCACCCGTGACCAAGGCAACCTTGCCATCAAGCCGGAATAAATCTTTTACATTCATAGAACAATCTCCCTGTGTGGGGCAATTTGCCCGTCACTTTTTGAGAATAATAACCGACGTAGCCTGTGCCTCTCCTAGCTCCAGACTCTCGGGGAAGCCGCCGCTGCAATGCGCTAAGGCAATCTTGGGGTTAGCCACCTGACGTCCGTCAGCTTCTCCACGCAACTGGCTCACCAGCTCAAACACCTGTGCCAGACCGGTCGCGCCGAGAGGATGTCCCTTGGCAAGCAGACCGCCCGACGGGTTCACTGCGATGCGACCGGTCAAACGAGTTTCGCCATCCAACAGCATTCTGATACCGTCTCCGCGTTTGCAGAAGCAGAGGTTCTCGTAGTGCATGATTTCACCAGGGGTAAAGGCATCATGAACTTCGGCCACGTTGACGTCCTCAGGACCAATGCCTGCCATCTCATAGGCGATACGCGCTGCGCGCTTTTCGCTTCCGAAATCAAGCATATCCAGTTTGCGTCCCATATCACCTGAAGTCTCACCAACGCCGGCAATGGAAACAGTGCGCTTGATGCCGTGCTTCTTGGCGTACTCAGGGCTACAAATGACCGCCGCTGCGCCGCCGTCGCCTGTGGGGCAGCAGCTGAGCATGGTGATCGGCTCTACGATATAAGGGGCATTGAGGACCTCATCAACCGTAACGGCTTTGCGGTATTGCGCGTAGGGGTTACCCACGGCGTTGCCGCGGTTCTTCACTGCAACCTGTGCAAAATCAGCGCGCTTGGCACCGTTCTCGTACATGTAACGGGTAAAGACCTGCGCATAATAGGAAGGAGGGGTGAATCCCATTGAGGTCATAGTTCCAAGACCATCAGAAGTCAGCGGCTTGCCCTTGGCGGCACGGCTGCTCATCTTCTCAACACCAATAGCCATGGCTACCTCGTACATACCGCTTGCAACGGCTACATAGGCTTCACGGAAAGCGGAACCACCGCTGGAGCAAAAGTTTCCTACTGCAGTGATTGGCACACCCAAAATGCCCAAACGCCATGCAATGGACTGTCCAACGCCGCACTCACGACCATGCATGCTTCCGGTGCGGGCATGTCCACAGTAAATGATCTGAATTTCTTCTTTGCTGATACCGGAATCACGAATAGCATCAATGCTCGCGTTAATTCCCAACTGAACGACGTCGACTTCTCTGTACTTCTTAAAAGGAGTCATTCCAACGCCGGCAACAAGTGCTCCACGCATTTACTTTTCCTCCTTTACAACCTTGAACTGATAGCCACGATAGATCTCCTCGTCGTTCTCACGCAGAACGCCCTCGGTGACCTCGAGCTTATCGCCGATCTTGGGGTCATCAGTACCGACAACCATGCCAAAGATGCGGAAATCGCCAAAATCAGCATAGCACAGTACATAGGGACCGACAAAGCCAGCAGGTGCCGCAACGACACGAGAGAAAGAATACAGAACGCCAGTGCGGGGCAGCAGGAACTCTTCTATATCATGGGAAAAGCACTTGGTGCACTGCTCCTGCGCCGGGAACATTTCATAGCCGCAAACCTTGCAGCGGTTGCCAGTGAGTACAGCGTTTCCGTTCTCTACACGATAGAGAAACGGCGCTGTCTTTATGACAGTTTTTTCAGCCATGATGCGCCTCCAAAATTCCTAATTACTTTCTCAGCATACCGGTCGGATCGACACGGTTACGAAGAATGGTGATCTCATCCAGAGTGGGGGGAGGGGTAACGGGGACTTCGCCCTTGGGCATGACAATCTCGAATCCGGTGTTGTCGATGACCTGCTGGACGGATACACCCTCATGCACCGAGCGCAGACGAACGCGTTTGCTCTTCTCATCAAAATCGAAGACGCACAGGTCGGTGATGATGATGCGAGGGCCAATGCCAGGCAGACCCTGTTCCTTGCGGAAGTTGGGGCCGTCGCCAAAGCCGATGGAGGTCACGAAATCGCACTTTTCCACGAAGACCTTTTTGGAGTGCTTCATGACAAAGATAAAGTAATCGAGATATGCGCCAACGGGGGTTGTGCCGACGCCGCCGGGACCACGAACCAGCATGTGGTTGTAATCCTTGCCGATGCCGACCATGTTGCCGTTGCCGTATTGATCGCATTGCAGCACGCCGATGGCGAAGTTGTCGATCTGATGGCGGGTTGCAAACGAGAAGGACTCGTCATGAGGGATGATGTATTCGCCCCAACGAGCGGCTCTGTAGTCGACGTTGGAATCATAGAGCTGCAACACCGGGGTGGTGTACAGGTTGGCATACGTTCTGCCGATGAGGATTCTCATGTTGGGGCCATGATGCAGGTGCGCGAGCAGCATGCCGGAGCGCTGTACCACTGCGTTGGCGCCACACTGGAGGGATCTCCCGTCTTCTATTTCACGTGATAGCACGCATGCCATCAACTCTTGAGTCGTATATTTGGTATTTTCCATCTCTTCATCTTCTCCTTAATACTAATTTAATGGGTCATCGCGGCATTGCCCGAGAAAGACGCTGAGGACTAGAACTCACCCAGCGAGCAAAGACGCTTGACACCGATGAGCTCAAGGTAGTCGAGATGGGTCTCGGGCTCATAGACGTACTTCTTGAGGAAGGCGTCAATGAGGGTGCGATCGGAGGTTTTGAGGTAAGAAACGCCAGCCTT
>JAVVPJ010000022.1:0-9871 GCA_036655815.1 Oscillospiraceae bacterium | reverse complement strand
ATCTTCTTCACCCTACCCTATTTTACCATATTGAGGACTAATGGGGAACAAAAATTGAAAAAATCCGCCTCATGGGCAGACTTTTTCGACAGCCTCAGGCTGTCCATTTGATGGACAGCCTCCTGCTTGCGCAAGTCTGAGAATTTTTTATATTCCAGAGCAAATCCCCGACCGCAATCACAATTCACGCATAGTCAGAGAAATGCGCTTTCGTTTCGGATCGATCTCCAGAACCTTCACTCTTACAATGTCACCAACCCGCACCACCTCAGAGGGATGGCCGATACGATGGTCGACGAGCCGCGAAATGTGGACCAATCCGTCCTGATGCACGCCGATATCCACAAACGCGCCAAAATCAACAACATTGCGCACTGTGCCATCCAACACCATGCCCGGTTTCAGATCAGACAGCTCCAACAGCTCGCTATGCAGCATGGGCGGGGGAAGTGAGTCACGGGGATCGCGGCCCGGTTTGAGAAGCTCCTCCACCATATCGCGCAGGGTTGGAACTCCTATGCCCACCGCCTCGGCAACCTCTGTCTCTCCTCGTTCGGTCACCCGTTCACGCAACTGCGCAAGACCTCCCTGCTTCAGGTCATCGACCGAACAGCCGCAAAGCGTCAGTAGTTTTTTGGCTGCCGGATAGGATTCCGGATGAACAGCAGTATTGTCCAGCGGATTGTCGCTTTCCGACACGCGCAGAAAACCGGCGGCCTGCTCAAAGGCCCGCTTTCCTAGTTTTGGAACCTCCATAAGCTTTTTGCGTGATGCAAAGTGCCCATTCTGCTCTCGATAGGCCACAATGTTTTTTGCCAGTGCCGGACCGATCCCCGCAACGTAGGCCAAAAGTGAAAATGAGGCTGTATTGACATCCACGCCGACCGTGTTGACGCAATCCTCAACCACGCCCGCCAGCGCCTCGCTCAAGCGCTTTTGGGGCATGTCATGCTGATACTGCCCTACGCCGATAGCCTTAGGGTCAATTTTGACCAACTCGGCCAACGGATCCTGCAAGCGGCGGGCAATGGAGATCGCCGATCGCAGTGAAACATCGTACTGCGGAAATTCCTCCGCTGCCAGTTTTGATGCGGAATAGACCGACGCCCCCGCCTCGCTGACCACCATATAGGAAACCGGTGTGGGCAGCTCACGCAGCAAACTGGAAACAAAGATCTCTGATTCCTTGGAAGCCGTTCCATTGCCGATTGAAAACACCGAAACACCATATTTTTCAATGAGCGCACGCAGTGTGGCGGCAGCCTGCTCGGTTTTGCTTTGGGGTGGCGTGGGATAAACCACTGTGGTATCCAGTACGCGTCCGGTGGCGTCCACCACCGCAATTTTGCAACCGGTGCGATAGGCCGGATCAAAGCCAAGGGTTACGCGGCCCTTGAGGGGCGGCTGCATCAGCAGTGGACGCAGATTCAACGCAAAAATATGAATTGCCTGCTCTGCTGCTTTTTCAGAAAGCGCGGTACGCAGTTCGTTTTCCAGTGAGGGAAACAGCAACCGCGTTAATGAATCTTCTGCGGCTTTGCATACCACATCAATGGAGGGTGAACCACCTTCCTTTACCACCTGCATGCACAGCTCAGTCAACAGCATCTCCATATCGATCTCAACCGAAACTTTGAGGATGCCCTCCCGTTCGCCCCGGTCAAGGGCCAATACACGGTAAGGGGCAATTTTCGCTGCAGCCTCAGTGAAATCATAATACATTGAGTAAACGCCCGGCTCTGTCGCATCTGATTTTGACCGTATAAGCGCGGTGCGATGTATTCTGTCGCGCAGGCGACCACGTGCTCCTGCATCATCTGAAATACGTTCAGCGAGTATATCCCGCGCGCCCGCAATGGCATCTTGCACCGTCTCGACTCCCTTTGTGGAATCGACAAACGGCGCAGCGAGCACATCGGGTGTCGCGGCGCCGATCTGGGCCCAGAACAGATCAGCCAGTGGCTCTAGCCCTTTTTCTTTGGCCATTGTCGCGCGGGTGCGTCGTTTCTTTTTATAGGGAAGGTAGAGATCCTCCAGCACAGCCAATGTTTTGGCGCTCTGCACTGCAGCGGCCAGCGCCTCGGTCAACATGCCCTGCTCCTCAATTGAGGCCAGAATCTCTCTGCAGCGTTTGTCCAAATTGCGCAAATATTGCAACCGATCAGCCAAATCGCGCAATTTGTTGTCATCAAGGGAATCTGTGGCCTCTTTGCGGTAGCGCGCAATAAATGGCACAGTATTTCCCTCATCCAGCAGTTTGACAGCAGCAGCCACCTGCGCCTCACGCAGCGACAGCTCATTGGAAATCTGTTTGACTATCTCCATCATATTCTCCTTGCGGTTACTTGTGATATTTTCCACCTGATAGGATGCTTCCGGCACGATAAAGCTGCTCACACAGCATCAGCCGAGCCAATTGATGCGGAAAGGTCATGGGTGACATCGAGAGTTGCCAACGTGCCTCGCACTTCACCGCTTCGGCAAGGCCGTAAGAGCTGCCAAGGCAAAAAGATACCGTGTTCGTGCCCTCCACTGCCATCCGCTCCAAACGCCCGGAAAGCTGCTCAGAGGAGCACAATTCCCCCTCAATGCATAATGCCACAATGGCTGTCCGTTGCGCTTTGGCTAGGATGCGTGCCCCCTCTGCCTCCAGCGCGGCAGAGATGAGCCGTTCCCCTGCATGTGTAGGCAGCCGCGTTTCTTCCACCTCCATCATTTTGACATGGCAAAAACCGCCAAGGCGCTTGATGTATTCGTTGCATCCCTCGGTCAGAAATTTCTCGCTCAGTTTGCCAACCGCGATGATGTTCACATTGACCATTCACAAATTCCTTCTAAATTCGAATGAGCCGACCCGGCCCGTCGTATGGCGCAACCATCAGCTCATAATCCAGCCCCTCGACAGCGCCTGCCGCCTGTAACGCGCAAGCAGACGCCTGTCGTGCCAAGGCGGGATTGTTATTCTCCCGCGACAAATGCCCCAGCACCAGTCGCGTCGTGCCGCCCTCCACCAGCCGC
Source organism: Oscillospiraceae bacterium (assembly GCA_036655815.1). GTDB lineage: Bacteria > Bacillota > Clostridia > Oscillospirales > Ruminococcaceae > Yanshouia. Next base: position 6,853 of record JAVVPJ010000022.1, on the reverse strand, counting down.
CGCGCAAAATCCGCGCTGTGTTCATTGGCCAGATGCCCCTGATCGGAGGCGATGCGCTGCTTGAGAAAATAAGGGTATGACCCCATGCGCAGCAGCGTTGGGTCATAGTTCGATTCGAGCACCACCGCCTCACAACCTGCAACCCCTCGTTCCACTGCATCGGTCACACAACCCAGATCTGTTGCGACGGCAAGGCGATGTCCATCTGCCGTTTCCACGCGATACCCAACGCTTCCGGCACTGTCATGGGGTGTTGGGAAAGCAAGAATTTGCATGCCCCCCGCCAAGAACGACTTGTCCCCAACCGTTTCGGAAACAGTGTCTTCGGGCAGCATCCCCTGTCGCATCACGGAATCCAGCACCTCAGACGGCGCATAGAGAACGGCCTGAGTCTTTTTGAGCAGCACACGCAGTCCTCTTATGTGGTCAATGTGGTCATGTGTGAGAAGAACTGCGCAAAGATCTGACGCCTGCGCTCCAAGCGTCTCCAACGCAAGAGTAATCTTACGACAACTTACCCCTGCGTCAATGAGAATCATTCCTGTCGAACAGGCTATGTAGGTGCTGTTGCCGGCGCTTGAGCTGGCCAGCGTACATAAGCTTGCCATGCAAGACTCCTCCATCCAAAAGGGGCGGAGGTTCTTAGTACCTTCCGTCCCTTGTGTGTTCATTCTATTGCGCTTTGGGCACTGCCGCCTCAGGCAATGTCACACGGGAAATGTCGGCGCCCACCGACTGGAGTTTCTCTACGAAACCCACATAGCCCCGCTCAATGTGTCCAACATCTTCAATTTCAGTGACACCCTCTGCCATGAGTGCCGCGATCACCAGCGCAGCGCCCGCTCGCAAATCGGTCGCTTTGACTGGCGCACCGGTCAGACGGGCCACCCCTTCGACGACAGCCATCTTGCCATCCACCAAAATGGACGCACCCATGCGCTTGAGTTCATCCACATACTTAAACCGGCCATCCCAGACGCTCTCAGTGATGATGCTGGTTCCCTGTGCACAGCAAAGCATCGCCGTGATCTGAGGCTGCATATCAGTAGGGAATCCGGGGTGGGGCAGCGTTTTAACATTGACCCTTTCAATGGGAGATCGTCCAATCACCCGTATCGAATCGTCAAAATCCTCAATAGTGGTTCCCGCTGCCACCAGCTTGTCCACAATGGATTCCAAATGCTTAGGGATGACATTTTTAATGAGAATATCACTTCCAGTAGCGGCGGCCAACACCATGTAGGTGCCCGCCTCAATCTGGTCGGGAATGATCGAATAGGTGCTGGGGCGCAACACATCCACGCCATGGATCTTGATGACATCGGTTCCTGCGCCGCGAATGTCGGCCCCCATGGAGTTGAGAAAATTGGCCAGATCAACAATATGTGGCTCCTTGGCAACATTCTCCAGAATGGTGATGCCCCGTGCGCGCACCGCCGCCATCATGACGTTGACGGTCGCACCCACACTCACCACGTCAAAATGGATGTGACAGCCAGTCAGGCTTGCTGCCGACGCATTGATCATGCCACCAACAATCGCAATTTGTGCGCCCAGCGCTTCAAAACCCTTGATGTGCTGATCAATGGGACGAACACCAAAATCACAGCCACCCGGCATTGACACGTTGGCCTCGTTGCCACGACCCAATAGCGCACCGAGAAAGTAGTATGAGGCCCGCATGGCGCGCGCCTGTTCATATGGTACAACGGTGCTGTTAACGCCGCTGGTGTCGATCTCAAGGGTATTGCGATCCAAATGTCGTGTTTTGGCGCCCAACGTATCCAAAATTCCCAGCAGCACGTCGACGTCTGAAATATCGGGAACATTTTCGATCACGCAGCATCCTTTGGCCAGAATAGTTGCTGGCAGAATGGCCACCGCCGCGTTCTTTGCGCCGCTGATTGTGACCTCGCCGCTCATGGAGGTTCCACCGCGAATGATAAATTTCTCCAAATTGAACCTTCTCTCCGTACTTGGTCGGTCTGTTCATAGTATCTCACGCAAAGCGAGGTTTAATATCATTTTTGACAGGACATATCCGGCTTTATTGTACATTTTTTCTATCAAAATGTCAATTGATCGCTCCCCTGCACAGACAATTTTTATGTGCAAAAAAAGCAAGCAAGAAATGTTCTGTACCGCAGCCATTGCGCTGTGCCCATATAAAAACGAAGCCGCCCGACTTGGGACGGCTTCGTTGACCTGTGATATGGATCAATAAGGGCAACGTGTGCCGATATAATTGGCCGGATTCATATATTTGCCGTTAACACGAATCTCAAAGTGTACATGCACGCCCGTTGCACGACCGGTACGTCCCATTGCAGCGATCAGCTGTCCCTGCTCAACCCAGTCGCCCACCTTGACATAGATTTTGGAATTGTGTCCATACAGCGTCTCAACGCCGCCGCCATGACTGATCATCACATGATAGCCATACCCCACGTTGCTGTAAACCACTTTGGTTACAATGCCGGAGGCTGCTGCCCGTACGGCAGAACCTTGGCCCATCCCGCCAATGTCCATGCCGGTGTGGCCCAAGTATCCTGCAAAACCACAGGAAACATGGCCACCGTCGGTAGGCCAAATAAAGTTTCCACTGGTGCTCTGTGCGCCCGATGGCATCTTATCGAGGGGACGTTTTCCACCCACAATGGTTTTTTCATTGACAGGTTCCTTGATGCGCTCTACGTCAGTTGTCTCGCGTGAAATCTCAACCCCATCAATATAAGTCACACGAGCGGTGACAAGATCCGCGCCCTTCTGGCCCTTCTGTGTTGTACTGACATATCCCTGATACCGGCTGGTATCCTGTTGGTATTCAATCTTAAAGGGAATCTCTACTTCGCTGGTTTCGTCGCGCATCACCTTGACCTCAAGCATTGGCACAGCCTTTTCAACCAGAATTTCCTGTCCGATCATCAGGCGGCTCTCAATGTCCGGGTTCAACGCTTTGAGCTTGGAATACGGAATTCCATTTTTTTGTGCAATGGTAATGGGCGCGTCGCCCTTGACGGTCGTATAGATGCGCTGCTGTGCTTCCTCTTGGCTCACCCGCGTCTCCAGCATCCGAACATCAACGATGGAGGTCAGAGGATAAAGTCCACTGCGCTGCTCCACCTCTTTCACAAACTCCACCGTCTCGTTGGGAGCATCAGTACGATATTTGTCCTTGACCGAGCTCAACACCCGGTTCAGTGACGCGCTGCTTGTCACTGCACCTAAAAATTTATCATCAATATAAAGCCCAGTCGCCTCGGATAGTTCGTTTCCGGACGCCTGAATAATCTGGTTGGTCATAATATTACTGTCAGAGATGCGATCTTTTTGGACAATCGCGATCGCAAACTGCGGTATCGTATCGGCCGGACGAATATAATCCTCCAGCACGATGCGTTTGAGGACTTCTTTCTCTGCATCCTCAAAGACAGATTCATCTGCAATATAGCCTATTGATTCCCCGTTGTAAACAACCTCGAGTGCAAAGTTCATGTGCAACGTGACGCCGAGCACCACGGCAAAGACGCCCGCTGCCAGCAGCGGTGCAATATAGTTTGCCGAGCTAAACAGGTGGATGACTCCCCGCCGGGTCGCATGTCCCAGCACGCGCAATCCATAAAGAACGACGTGAAAATATCCTTTTTCAGAAGCCTTACCAAAGCCAATGCGCAAGGCTGTAACCCGTGCATCCACCCAGTCGAGTGAAATGCCATTGCGCAATGAAAAGATCCGCACGGTACGTTCCATGCGAACCTGTACTCCTGCAAGTGCCGTCAGAATCTTCTGCCAAAGTGCTTGTGCGTGGCGGTGCGCTCTGCGCAGACGACGGATCAAAAGAAGCCCTGCATAGCGACAAATCCGAAGCGCTCTGCCCTCGTTTTTCACAAAACGTTCAGGAGAACCGGATTCACGAGCGGTCTTCGTTCGTTGGCTAGGTCGAATGGCCGCCAGAAGTTTGGCCACCGTTTGTTTCCAATTATCAAAAGCGCGAATAAAGCATCATCTCCTTGCCTAATGGCATCTGCCATAAGAAAGTATTATTCACCATACACCATTTGGCTTAAAAATGCAAGTCAGGGGAATCGCAGCGCTGTCTCTCTCCTTCATTTGGAGGAAGCAGGAGAACGATTTGAAGATTATTATACCAGATCGTTCTTAAATCGCAATGTATATTTCCACTTTGTCATGATTATCTCACTATTCTTCGGAAAATATACAATTTTTTTGTCGCATATGACCATAAGATTTCGAATTGATCGGGAGATTTCGCTTTATTTTGCTTTTGCTACGTCCGCCATGCCATAAAATAAGCGGATAACGGCGTCCACCATCTGCTGGTTTCCACCGCCATCCGCAATGAAATCGTGTTACATGCGCTTCTAATGTTTACATTTATGAAACAACCATGCCGTTTTTTATAAGCAAATTATTCATGATTAACACGTCGCTTCCCCTTAACGCCGTTCACACGCCTCGGCCGCAACGGCCTGTATAAAGTCCGAAACACGCACGACGCCCTGATCTCCTTCTGACCTAGAACGCACTGACACCGTGCAGGACTCCACTTCCTTGTCTCCAACCACCAGCATATAGGGAACCTTTTGGAGCTGAGTCTCGCGAATTTTATAGCCGACCTTCTCGTTGCGTAGGTCAAGATCCACTCGCAGACCTGCTTCCCGCAGACGCGCCCCGATCTCCCTTGCATAATCGTGTTGTCTCTCACTGATGGGCAGCACCGACACCTGTACGGGTGCCAGCCACAGAGGGAATGCGCCGGCATAATGTTCAATTAAAATGCCTATGAACCGCTCAATGGAGCCAAAGGCTACCCGGTGGATCATTACGGGACGATGCTTTTGGCCATCCGCGCCAGTGTATTCCAATTCAAAGCGCTCGGGCATCTGAAAGTCGAGCTGAATGGTGCCACACTGCCAGGTTCTTCCCAACGAGTCCTCAAGATGGAAGTCCAGCTTCGGCCCGTAGAACGCGCCGTCCCCTTCGTTGATCTCATATGGCTTTCCCAGCGTATCCATGGCAGCGCGCAACGCATTGGTCGCTGTCTCCCAGTCCTCAAGCTCCCCCATGTGATCTTCCGGCATTGTGGATAGCTCAATGTGATATCTGAGTCCAAACTGCGAATAGACCTCATCAAACAGGCTCGTGACGCCGATGATTTCATCCTTGATCTGTTCACGCGTCATAAAGATGTGTGCATCATCCTGCGTGAAACAGCGCACGCGAAACAGACCATGCAATGCACCTGACAACTCATGCCGATGCACCAAGCCCAGTTCGCCTATACGCAGTGGCAAGTCCCGATAAGAGTGCGGCGCAAGCTTGTAAACCAGCATTCCACCGGGGCAGTTCATGGGTTTGACCGCATAATCCTCCTCATCAATGACGGTGGTATACATGTTATTTTTATAGTGATCCCAGTGGCCGGAGCGATGCCAAAGTTGTTGGTTTAGAATCATAGGCGTAGAAATCTCAACATACCCGTGTTTTTGATGTACTTCGCGCCAATAGTCAATCAGCTGATTTTTGACAATCATGCCGTTTGGCAGGAAAAACGGAAATCCCGGCCCTTCATCCATAATAGCGAAAAGGCTCAGTTCCTTGCCTAATTTGCGATGATCGCGACGCTTGGCTTCCTCAATACGCACAAGATACTCGTCGAGTTCTGCCTTTTTCGGAAAGGTAATGCCATAGATGCGCGAAAGCATCTTGTTTTTTTCACTACCTCGCCAATAGGCGCCTGTACAAGAGGTCAACTTTACAGCCTTGACCCCAGCAATATTCATCAGATGTGGCCCCGCACAAAGATCGACGAAATCCCCTAGACGATAAAAACTGATTTTTTCCCCTTTTCCGGCGTGTTCCTGAATCAGTTCGCGCTTATAAGGCTCATCCTGCATCAGCTCCAGCGCCGCAGGCGCATCCAGCTCAAATCGCTCAAGACCGCTTCCTGCTTTCACCAATCGGATAAACTCCGCCTCAATACACTCTAAGTCCTCCGGCGTAAAGGGCGCAGGTACGTCAAAATCATAATAGAATCCGTTGTCGATGGCCGGCCCGATGGCGAAGCGCACATCAGGAAACAAATGCAGCACCGCCTCGGCCAGAATATGCGAAGAGGTATGCCAGAATGCCCGTTTCCCCTCTGCATCGTCAAAGGTCAAAATTTCCACTGCGCAGTTGCCCGTAATCGGTGTGCGCAAATCGCGCAGTTTCCCGTCAATTTTGGCCACGCAGACCGCCTTGTAAAGTCCTGCACCCAGCGATTTGGCAATGTCCGCTGCGGTCGTGCCCTCTTCATATGTGCGCACCACGCCGCCCTTGAGTGTGATATTTACCATAAATCGAAGTCTCTCCTTTCGAATTTCCGAAAAACAAAAACAGCTTCACCCCGTAACGGGGTGAAGCTGTTGATCGGCTCCACGGTTCCACCCGAATTGCGTACTCCTCATGAAGAGAAACGCCACTCTGTTGGCCTTTAACGCTGCCACTGCGGCGGGCTTTGAAAGCATTGCCTTCGCTTCCCGCGCTCCGGGGTGGTGTCCTACCGACTTCGCACCAAAACCGCTTGCAGCCGTGGCGGCTTCTCTCTGCTGCGCGTTTTTGCGGAGGATTCCCCTTCAACACGTTGATGATATCAATCTTTACCTCGTGATGATATCATGCGGATCACGAAAAGTCAAGCCGATACGCCATATTTTCCTTGACATCACATCAATATAATTGTACAATAGCTACATCTATGAAACGGCATGCCGGGTTCAGGAAAACCGTCGGGTCAAACGCATCATCACCCTGATTTTGTATGAATATAGCAGCGGAGTGTGGGCCGTTG
>JAVVPJ010000021.1:0-10077 GCA_036655815.1 Oscillospiraceae bacterium | reverse complement strand
TTATCCAGGTCCTAATTACGCAACTAAGGAGCTGTACTTTGGGGGGTACAGCTCCTTTGCGCGTTATATGCCAAAAGCGGATACAGACACAGACGTGGCAAACAACTGGGATCGGGCCATCACCCCGCCGTGGAACCGCTCATTTACGACGGCGTGGCCAACGGCTTCGCCATGCGCAATGGCGCCTTTGGCGCAACGGCGGAGGCGGACCTGTTCGCCTTTACGGACGTGGTCCCCGACAGTTGGGCCGCGCTTCATCCGAAGGACCTCATTACCCGGGCGGTGGCTTTGGCAGAGCCGATCTTTATAAATCCTTCCATCTCGCCTGCCGCACTCGCACAGCACCCCACGCCGCGTCAAAGCTGATGGAGCACGCCTTTTGGTCCGTTTCCACGCAGTAGATGGGCAGCGGTTTGGTGGCGGCAAAGGCGCTGACCGCGCTTGGCCGGCTGACGGCCCAGACCAGGCCGCAAACCACCATGCCGCCAAGGACCAAGGCCAGCCATTTCCGCTTCAACCATAAAATTTTCATAGAACCCCTCCCGTTGTTTCAATTTACTCCATTGTATGCGCCCGCCAAGGCCCTTCATGCGCCGGCACCGGCGGCCCGGGACGATGGAGGATTCAGGCATCCCCGCAAGGCGCGAGGGCGCGGAACGTTGAATTTCCCCAAAGCAGCCGCTTGCTCACCGGCTTAGGTCGTGCCTCGGGATGCCTTTAGCCGGAAGGATTTTCCGTTCACAGCAGGGCGTGAGAGCGGGAAGCGTACCTGCTGCTTTAGAGCCGCTGTATTCACTGCACATCGTGATTTTGCGAATGTAAGGGAAACTATTTGTGCAAAAAGTGCATCATTTATATATTTCTCTTTCCAAGACTGTGAATGTTGTGGTATCATATCCGCAAGAGGATACGATACGCCATTTCAAAAATTTACCATACAGCCCAAGCGGCTATGGTACAACAGACACAGCGGATGATTCAATCGATATTTTTGATCGGGGCGATCAAGCGGCCTTTATGCAGGCGCTGGCGCGTTAAAAAAGGACGGCGTTGGTCTGCGTGGGGCAAAAAGAAAAGGGGCCATTGTTGGTTTTGCGAGGAGGCAGCTATGGGATATAATCCGTTTTATAACATTGAAAATCCGCAGCTCATGGGCTATGAGTATGCCTGGATTAGCTTTATGAAAAACAACACGATTAACAATACGATTATTTCCGACATCATTGCGGCTTCTTGGCAAAGATGCCGTGACGACAACTTTGTATTTGATCACACATTGATTGAAAAGCCCCTCCAAAACACGGAAGAAAATTCCGACATCAGGTCCCTGGTGGAAAACGGCGGCGGGATTATAAGAGATGTGTTTAACAATCTCGACAGCGATGGATTTTATGGGATTATCACGGATAAAAACGGTAAAAAGCTATTTGGGTTGAGAAACGAAAAGGACGAATTGTCGAATCGATTGAAAAAAATCAGTCAGATTACAAATTTTGCGGAAAATAGGGCGGGCACAAACTGCTTTTCATTGGTGGCGGAAATAGAAAAGCCGTGCAGTGTGGCAGGGGCACAGCATTATTTTGAGTTTTTTCACGGGTACGTAGGGTATGCGGCTCCTGTTTTTAATATAGCCAATGAAATGATTGGAATGGTGGGTTTTTATACGACGGCGGAACGAATGGACGATTACATTATCTCCTTTGTCGTTGCAGTGGAAAGAGCCATCGAAAACAGTTTAAAGTGGCTGAACAGCAGGGAAATTGTTGAAAAACAGAGAGAGGAAAAGCAGTATATACTGGATGCGGTTTCCGACGGGGTCGCCTATGTCGATCTTGACGGTAAAATTGCGCACTGCAACCGAAAGCTTTTTGAATTGTTTGGCGTTAAAAGCGAAAGCGTTGTGGGGGAGGATATTTCTCATTTAAATACAATTCCGTCCATTGATGAGCTGAAAAAATATCCCTTTAGCTCTATCTATTCCACTTGCGACAATAAAATCAGCATTATCAACAGCCGGGGTGAAAGCAGACAGAGCTTTTTGAATAAATACAAAATTTTAGAGGATGGCTCTCAGGAAAACAATGAGATTTGGATATTCACGGTTTATTCGGATATTAAAAAGTTGGCTAAAAAACTCTCAACGGGCAATACAAGCAGTTTTACATTTAATGATATCAAAAGCAATTCGAAATCCATGAAAATGGTGATTGAGTTGGCCAAAAAGGCGGCGTCTTTTGAGGCCGGTACAATCATAGAGGGCGAGAGCGGCACGGGTAAGGAAATGCTGGCCCAGGCGATACACAGCTATGGGGTGAGAAAAAATGAGCCCTTTATTGCCGTGGACTGTGGCGCACTGCCCAGCGGTTTGCTGGAAAGTGAACTGTTTGGATATGATGAAGGGGCGTTTACAGGCGCGAAACGAGGCGGGAAAAAGGGAAAATTTGAGCTTGCAAACAAGGGCGTTTTGTTTTTGGACGAAATTACGAATATGCCCTATGATATCCAGGCCAAACTGTTAAGAGCCTTACAGGAGAGAAAAATTGTGCCCATTGGTGGCACGGAGCCTGTCAGCTTTGATGTGCAAGTGATAGCGGCTACCAACAAAAATATTGTGGCGGAAATTGAACAGGGCGGTTTTAGACGAGACCTTTTTTACAGATTGAATTTAATACATATTAAAATCCCCCCGCTTACAGAGCGGGAAAATGATTTGCAGCTGTTTTTGAAATATTTTATGCACAAGTATAATCCTAAGGGAGATATGCATATCGCCAAGGAAACCATTGATATTTTAAGCGCTTATGAATGGCCGGGCAATGTACGGCAGCTGGAAAACGTTGTGGAACGAATGGTTATTATTTCCAACTCTAAAACCATAGGACCCGAAAGTATTCCCGATGAAATTTTACAGAGCGTCGCCCCCTTGGAAAAACCCAATGCCTTTGATATGGAGGAGGATAAAACCTTAAAGGATATATGCGCGCTTTACGTGGAAAAAACTCTGGAAAAACATGACGGGAATATCAAAAAAGTGGCGGAAATTTTGGGCATCAGCCGGGTGACTGTATACAAATACCTGAGCCGCGATCACAAGAGCGAGCCGAATTGAAGGGTGCAGGATGAATATTTCTGAAAATCAAAAAATTTATGATGTAGTCATCTTAAATGGAACCATCATAGACGTGGTAAACGAGGTCTTGGTGGGTGGAAACATCGGTATCGACGGGGAAAAAATCAGTATCATTACCCAAAAACCCATCCTGGGGCGGTGCAGTATCGATGCCTCGGGGCTGATGGTTTCGCCCGGATTTATCGATTTTCATTCCCATGTGGACGGAAATACCTATGCGGCAGAATGTCTTGTCAGGCAGGGGGGTACCACAACTCTGGGCGGTGAACGCAATTTAAACGGCACCGTCATCAGGGGGATTTCCGAAGAAGGATTTATCATCAATCATGGTTTTTTTGTTTCCCAGCCATTTGTACTCAGAGATGCCGTGGGCGTTAAAAACGCGTACGCCAGTGCGAGCGATAAAGAAATCGACGCCATGACAGAGCTGGCTGAAAAATTCATGGAGTTCGGCGCATGCGGAATCTGTTTTCCCCTTGAGCTGATACCGGGCGTTTCAAAGAAAGAGCTGGTTGAAATTTCAAAGGTTGCAAAGGCCTACAACAAAATTGTCACCATCCATATACGCAAGGATGGCAGTGAGGCGCTGGACACCTTTGACGAAATTTTCGAAGCGGCAGTTGAAACCGGGGCTAAAATTCACTTGCTTGAGCTGATGTATATGGTGGGGATAGCGGGCACCATGCCAAAGGCCTTGGAACGGATTGATCAGGCCCGTAAGAGCGGTATAGATGTCACGGCGGACAGCGGCTTATATGATGCCTTTACGGTTTGCATCGGAACGGGCGTTTTTGATGAGGGCTGGGAAAAAGGCTACGGAGGCAAGACCTATGAAAGCCTGGTCGTAAGCAGCGGGATACATATTGGCGAAAGATGCACCGAAAAGCTGTTTAGAGAACTGCGGGAAAATAGCCCGTCTACACTGATTACCGCATTTGTCGGTGACAAGGACGCAGTGGCACTGGCATTGAAAAAAGAGTATATCTATGTGTCCACCAATGCGGCGGATGGCCCCTTTTACCCCACAAGCGGTTCTCCCGAGGTTGCCGGAACCTTTCCGCGGCTGATTGGAAGATACGTAAGGCAGTACCATGAACTCACGTTGATGGAAGCAATTAAAAAAATAACGATTCTGCCTGCAAAACGCTTCCATTTAACGGATATCGGCAGCATAACCCCTGGGAAAAATGCGGATATTGTCCTATTTGATTACAACACCGTGATCGACCGGGCGGACTATGTCAATATTGGAAGACCCGATACACCCCCCGTTGGGATTCATTATGTTTTGGTAAATGGCAAGCTTGTTGTCAAAAAAGACGAAATAATGAGTCGGAATAGTGGAAAATTTGTGACTGCGGGCAGTGACATGTAAAATAAACATACAAAAATGGGAAGAATAACCGCAAAAAAGCAGTGGGTGTAAATTATATTTACACCCACTGCTTTTTTGTAAAATAAATTTACTATGAGGCGACGGCAATTTCCTAAAAAGTCCTTACGGCGGCTGTGCAAATGGCGCAAGTGCTTTGCAGCTTGCGTGAAACTGGACAAAATAAATATATATTTTTGTGATGAAGTGCTGATTTCCGGGCAATTTTGAGACGTTTGCAGTGCTCCCTGAAAAGATGGCATGAACTTTGCAGGTTATATGGTGCAGATAGCTCTCAAAAGGTTATCTGCGTTGTATGGATGCCATTATTAAGAAGGGACGTGAATTTATGGGACTTTCTACGTATTCATTTAGCCTGCCTACGCGCATCGAATTTGGCGACGGTGTCATTAAAAATGTGGGTAAAGAAGCAAAGATTCTAAACGCGACAAAGGTCATGATTGTGGCCGACAAGGGTGTAATCGGAGCGGGACTGATCAAGCCCGTGGAAGCGGCTTTGAAAGCGGAAGGCGTCGATTATGTGCTTTTCGACAAAGTTGTTACCAACCCGCGGATCGTGCACTGCAATGAGGGCTATGAAATGGCAAAGGCGGAGAAGGTCGATTGCCTTGTAGCAGTGGGCGGCGGCAGTCCCATGGATACCGCCAAGGCAATCGGTACGCTTTTGACCCACGGAAAAACCGTGCAGGATTGGTGTGGTTTCCAACTGCTGGAAAGAGAGATTACACCGCTGATTGCCATTCCGACAACTGCGGGAACAGGCAGTGAGGTCACCCCGTTTGCAGTGGTAACAGATACGGAAACCCATGTAAAGCTGAATATCTTTGACCCCCGAGCTGCCGCTAAGGTGGCGTTGATTGACCCGTCTGTTCTGCTGACAATTCCAAGCCATATTATGGCATCTACCGGCGTAGACGCCCTGACACACGCGGTGGAGGCGTATACCTGCACATTGGCTACCCCCCATACAGACGCTTATGCGCTTTACGCAATCGAGCTGATTATGAATAACCTGCGCGGTGCCGTGCATCATCCCAATATTGAAAATTGCACCGGTATGATGCTGGGCAGCTCCATTGCGGGCATTGCATTCGGTTATGCCGATGTTGGCGCGGTGCACTGCATGGCGGAGGCAATCGGGGGCAGATACGACACGCCTCACGGCGTATCGTGTGCCGTGTTCCTTCCCGACATCACAAGATTCAATATTCCTGCCGATGTTAAAAAATATGCGAATATGGCAAAGTATCTTGGCGTCAATACGGCGGGTATGAAGCCGGAGGATGCGGCGGAAGCCGGCGTGCAGGCCATTGAACAGCTTTGCCTGGATGTGAAAATTCCCAAGCTGAGAGAGCTTGAGGTTGTGAAGCCCGAGGATTTTGAGGCTTTGGCGATTGCTTCGGAAAAGAACGTCTCAACGCCCAGTAATCCCAGAAAGGTGACGGCGGCGGATTATCTGCAGCTGTTTAACAAGGTCTATTACGGCTAAAAAATTTGATGGATCCCAGTTGGCATTTTAAAAAGGCGTTAAACTGTTATATTCAACAATTTAGCGCCTTTTTAATTAAAGAATGGTGATTATTCATCAGGGGAGAAAATTATGAACAATGAACATACCAAACTGAAAAGAGTCTTGGGCTTTTCAGCTTCATATGGTGCGGCGGTTGGGCTTGTTGTGTCGGGTACTGCGATGTTTTCTGTCAGCAGTGTTGCTGCGACGACAGGATATGCAACCTTTATCAGCGCAGGTATCGCGTTGATTCCGATGATGGCGGCGGCATTTTCATTTGGCGAGTTGACTGCCATGATCCCCGGCGGCGGTATGATTTCGGACTACACCACCCCCGCATTGGGACGATTTTGGGCTACATTTGCGGTTTTGAGCGGGTATGTTATGCTGATTGCCTGCGACGGAGGAACCCAACTGGTTATGGGCGGGTTGTCGTTGGCGCAGCTGACAGGCATCCCGCAGTGGGCGGTCAGTCTGACGCTTTTGCTGATTGCGCTGTTGGTAAATATATTTGATGTGGGAATGTATGGCAAGGTCGAGGGCGTTGTTACCGTGATTATGATGGTTGCCTATTTTGCACTCTCCATTTTGGGCGCATCCGGTATTGGCGTGACGATGGGCGTGGCGGAGGTGCATAATACGGCATTTCTGCCTGCGGGTGGTTGGAAGGCGGTATTTTCTTCAGTCGGTACCGCTATCTGGTTCTTTATTGGCTTTGAATTTGCGTGCCCCATGGCAGAGGAAAACAAGAAACCCTACAAAAATATACCGTATGCCCTGATTACGGGCTTGATTACCATTTATCTTGCAGACGTTATCTTTACATATGGTGCCGTTAAATACACCGATTTGGCGGTGATGGCAGCTTCCTCCACACCTCATGTCGAGGCCTCCGTTGCAATGCTCGGAAAATTTGGCGGCATGATGATGAGCTTCCTGACCATAGCGGCCTCCTTCACAACGGCAAATGCCTATCTGGCCGCGTTGCCTCGGATGCTTTATGGCATGGCAAGAGAACACCTTATCCCCGAGGTCTTTGGCAAAATTCACCCCAAATATCGAGTGCCGATGTTTGGCCTGTTCTTCACGGTTTTCCTGATGCTGTTGACCACAATTTACATCACTGTGCAGGGCGGCAGCTCGGATGTGATCCTGAAGTTTATCAACGTGGCTTGCATTACATGGCTCGTTTCCTATATCATTGCGATGATCGATGTGCTGGTGTTGCGTAAGAAATATCCCGATTATCCCAGACTTTGGAAAACTCCGTTTGCGAAAGTTGTTCTTCCCATCGGTATTCTGGGTGCGCTCTATGCAATCTCCACCCTGTCGTATGTGATGGTTTATGCAGTTGCCGTCATGGCAATCGTGGCAGCCTATGCAATTATCTGGAATAAAATCCATAAGATTCCCATCAACGCTGTAGTTCCGCTGGAAGTGTTTGCCAAAAACGTGAGAGAGCGTTCTGAGTATCTTGCCGTTTGGGATGAAGCGGTTGAAGAATGGCTGAAAAAGAGAGAAGCGCTATAATATCCGGCTAAACACGTTACGCATATTCATGAGGCGGAAGCCGAACATAGGCGCTTCCGCCTCTTCGCAAATCATGAGGTGATGAAATGAACGTATTGAAAAGAACGTCAAAGAGCAACAGCCACCAAGCAAAGGATACCAATTTATCCAAAAAAATTGACAAAAAGCTTGAGTATGTGGCAGAGACTGTGGCACATTCTGTGGGAAATAAATACGTGGAAACAGAAAAAAATCTGTTTTGGAAAAGAATGATTTTTAAGGACTTGAGATACGTTACGTTTTTGGATTTCAAGTATAATTATGAAAATAGGTTTGTTTCCATCTCCTATAACCTTGAGTTGAGCACTGAAATACAGACTGACGAGAGATTCAAGGAAATTGGAGACTGCGTTTTCAATGTGATAAGCAGTGGAAAATTACAGACCCGGGATGCGGAATGGGTTTGTACAGCGTGGAAGGAAGAAAGTCTTGCGGAAAAAGGAAAATATCTGGAAAGACTGAATAACAGACTGATTATAGAGAGAATTGTGGCGTTGGATTTGCAAAAAATCCAGGTGACACATACAGCGAATAGCGGAACATGGCAAATTCGGTGCGAGAGCATGATCGGCTCGTCGACATGGGTACTGATACCGCCGGTGATTAGCTTAATTAAACCGAAGGAGGAAGAGTGTATTCGGTTTATTGAGTTTTTTGAGTTGGTGGCAGATGCCCTTGCGAACAACCTGTAAATTTTGCTGTGTACCTATTTCAACTGAAAACAGAGACAAGCAAAGTTCAAACCAAACGATTGTGCAGGCACCATGATTTATGAAAAGGAGGCGTTGTGCAATTTTGCAAGGGCATCTCTGGCAATATGCGATAGAGATACCCCATCTAAAAGCCGGCTTTCTCGTATCAACGTCGACGCAAGAGAGGAGGGAGTCTGTGCAGGTTGAAGGATTGCATACGTTGGAGCTGATTCTTCAACAACACAAAGGTCCTATCGTGGGTGAATTGGATTTTTAGATTTCCATGAGATTAAAACAGAAAAGGAGTATGCACAATGACGATTCAAGAGCAAGTTGCAAATGCACGGAAAGCGGTGGCGCAGATTAGCGATTACAATCAGGCGCAGGTTGATCGCCTGGTTTATGAGAGCGCAAAGATTATTTATCAGAACGCGGAGCCGCTGGCGGAATTGGCTGTTGCCGAAACCGGTCTGGGCTACGTGGCAGACAAAATTTGCAAAAACACCGACACACCGGCTGTATTCTATGATTATCTCAAGGACAAAAAGTCTGTTGGCATCATCAGCGAAGTCTCCAAGGAGGGCATCATTGACGTGGCGCATCCCGTGGGCGTCATTGCCGCCATTACGCCCGCCACCAACCCCACCGTCACGCCCCTGGGCAACTTTATGCACGCCGTCAAGGGCAAAAACGCCCTGATTGTCTCTCCCGCTCCCCGTGCAAAGAAGACCACCACGGATACGGTCAACCTGATTCGCAAGGCCCTGGAAAGCTGCGGCGCGCCGGCGGATTTGATGCAGGTGGTGGAGGATGTGACGCTGGAAAAATCCGCGGAGCTGATGAAGACCTGCGATTTGATTCTGGCCACCGGCGGCTCCGGCATGGTGAAGGCCGCGTATTCCAGCGGTACCCCCGCCTATGGCGTTGGCCCCGGCAACCCCCCCGTCATTCTGGACAGAGACTATGACATGGAATCTGCCGTGGCGATGAGCATTGTGGCTGTGGGCAGCGACAACGGCATTCTCTGCGACGGTGACAACCTGCTGCTCTATCCCGAGGAAGCGGAGAAGGAGCTGTATGCAACGCTGCGCAAGCAGGGCGTTGTGGTGTTCGAGGATAAGGCTGACGTGGATAAGTTTGGTGAGGTTCTGTTCATCAACGGCCACGCCAACCCGGAATTGGTGGGCACAGACGCGCCCGTCATCGCCAAGGCCGCCGGCTTCACCATTCCCGCCACCACCAAGGTGGTTGCGCTGAAGGTGGACGCCATTGGCAGAGTGAACGTGCTGAACAAGGAAATCATGGGGCCTGTGGTCATTCTCAAGAGCTATGATACCTTTGAGAACGCCGTTGGCATGGCTGTGCAGAACATGGAAGAATCCGGCGGCATCGGCCACACAGCCGGCGTGTTCACCAACAACCAGGAGCATATCAAATATGCCGCCGAGAAGATTCCCGTGGCACGCCTGTTGGTCAACCAGCCCACGCCCGACGCATGGGGCCCGAAGACCAATGGCCTGTCTCCCGCCGTGTCCGAGGGCTGCGGCACTTGGGGCAACAACATTTTGGCAGGCAACGTGGACTACATCCACCTGATCAACGTCTCCAAGATTGCCATGCCTCTGGACGTGGAGCTGCCCGACGCCGCAAAGATTTTTGCGGACTGAGGAATACAGCCTGTAACTATAGAAAACCGGCTCATAAAGAGCCATCTCAAAAAATAATAGGAGGATTTTATCATGATTGGTGAAAAAGTAACTCTGAGAGTCCGTATGTCCGCAGG
>JAVVPJ010000020.1:0-10163 GCA_036655815.1 Oscillospiraceae bacterium | reverse complement strand
CGGTTTGGTTCTTATTGAGTAACCATTTTTGCAACCATTCTGATCTTTTCCGCAGGTATTTTGGAAAATGAAGCAACTTTTTTGTCCACGATTTGAACGATATCCTCCAGATCGACATCAGAAAGTTTGACGTCAGCAAACTTTGCTGAAACCCCAACACTGGCAATAAATTCCTTGAGCCACGTGAGAACGGCCTTATAGGCCTCTTCATCTGTCTGAAATGACTTTTCAATCCCAACCACCTGCGCAAATTCCTTGCATCGATATGCATACCATTCAGGAATGCACTCCACAACAGCAGGGAGCAGGGTGGGAATTCCCACACAATGAGGCTTGTCATATTTCAGTGCAAATCCAATTGCAATGTTATGGATCGACGCGCGAGCCATGCCGGTATATCCAAATGCAGCGATGCCCAGAGCGCTGGCTAGCAACATGTTTTCTCTGGCTTCCAAGTTCGATCCGTCTTTGACAGCGGTCGGCAAATATTTGGCAACCAAATGCATGCCTTCCTTTGCATTCGCATCAGACAACGGGTTGGCTGCGGGAGAGAAAAACGACTCGAACGAGTGGCAAAACGCATCCAGACCGGTTCCAGCGGTCAATGATCTGGGCAAAGTCACCGTCATTTCAGGGTCAAGGAGTGCGATGTCGGCGGCCAAAAACGGATTGAGCAGTGCAACCTTGCGGTTGGTAGCCTCATCGAGCAGCGCCGCCGTAGTTGAGGACTCGGTTCCTGTTCCAGCCGTGGTCGGAACCGCTACATGTGGAATGTCCATATTCTGTGCAACTGGCCATTTTTCCACATAGGTGGGGGATCCGGAAAAGATGGATTCGATGTCTTTCCCCTTATTGTACATGAGCCATTTGGTCGCCTTTACGGTATCTAGGACGCTTCCTCCACCGATCCCGAGTAAGCAGTCAATCTGATTTTCTTCAGCAATCTTGATGCACTCTTTAATTCTACTGATTTTTGCCTCAGCTTCAACTTGATCATAAATGTACACAATTTTTGGCATATCATCGCCTAGGCCTTCAAATACGCGAAGAACTCGATCGAGCACGCCGGCGTTTTTGATGCCCTGATCGGTGAACAGCATAATGCGCTCTTTTTTAAAGTTTTTAAAAATTTGCGGGATAATATTGATGGCGCTTTTCCCGCTATAAACTGTAGTACGGCGAATGACGAACTGAAACAGATTATAGCTGTTATCCATTAAGTACATAATAGATTCTCCCCCTCAAAATAATAAGATTTTATTGGGTTGCCTCCATATTCAGGTTATTGTTAGCATCCCAGCTTCTGTCAAAATCAGAGATTAGAATATCCATTCTTCCCTACAGGATGAGGAATAAAAGAGCCAATTTGATGAGCCACGCATGTCCGAAAAATGGCCCTTATGTTGTGAAGCGGTTGCATGATCGGCATGGATGCCTCTGCCTGTCGCAATCAGCAGACATATCACGTCATATTCCCCGCTGCAAAAACCATGTGGACATGTGGATTGTTGTTCAGTTGATGCTACCACCCCTTCATCGCTTTTAAAAATGCGCCCCATGTCTCTGCCATTGTTTGCAAATTCGAGTCGAAATTCATCATAGCAACTATTGGTTTGCAACTCGAATCAATGCTGTGCTTCAGCCTTTTGTCATACTTTTTCGAACAGATTAACATATCCCAAGCCGCGTACCCCATGCCCTTTGGGAGATCGCTGTTTGGTTTGCGCCGCGCCCTTGTATGGTTTCTGCCGTCTGCGCACACATGGCATCTCATCGAAGTCCTCCCATAACGGGACGACATGTGCTGCAAGCGAAGCCAGTAAAATGAGGGTCCTGTTGCAAATATACATTTTGATGGTAAGGATTTGAGGCAGTCCACAGGCATTGTATTCTGCCGTCCTTTGTACCTCGCACCAAATGTATTGTAATCCATCCGATCAATGTCGCCAGACTATATCACATTTGTATATATAGCAAACCATATGCCACAAAAGATATTTGTACTAGAATCCCTAAATATATATGTGTATTCTAAGCTAATTATGTTAATTTTTTTCTATAAATATCCCATCAATAAGCCATTTCTTTCTTGTTCTTGACGACCGCTCAACTCTTTGTATTGACGGGAATTCTCTCCTAAATTGCATGCTAAATTCTTTTGTGCCACCTTTTCTTCGACAAAATCCCTCTCTTGGGAAGTCGTTCAATATTACATCTTGCTATTGTGTCCGTTCATTGTGTAAATGCACTATGTAAGCCAGTTGACACTTTCCGTTGACAGGTTTGCGCTTTTTAACTTATAAACAATAACATTAGGAAGTGTTTATCGTCTTGTTCCTCAAATTGTGGGTACACATTATGTAAGTTGCATTGACATATTTTTGTCATGTGTATTGTTTTTTCGCTCTAATGTGTCTTTTAAAAAATGAAGTCACGCTTTGCGATCAGATGCAATTGACAACTTGTTCCCCATCATTGTCATGCATTGCGTCA
Source organism: Oscillospiraceae bacterium (assembly GCA_036655815.1). GTDB lineage: Bacteria > Bacillota > Clostridia > Oscillospirales > Ruminococcaceae > Yanshouia. Next base: position 7,670 of record JAVVPJ010000020.1, on the reverse strand, counting down.
CCTTTTTAGTATCTGGCACGCCATTTGCTCTTTTAAGAATTACCGATAGCCATATCTTGGAAGGCTGTAGGGAACTGTTTTCCTGAACAACGGTCCATTTCATTGCTATCGCCCCATGTTCATGATATGGTAGCCCCGGAAACTGCCCATTTTCGGTGTTGCATATATCGCATTTTAATGCATTCACACAAACACACAAGGGAGGATTTATTCGTGACGCTCACACATAAATGGCTCAATATCAACGGCGCCGATCGGATGTTTATCTGCGATCCTGAAAAGGACACGCTTGCAACTGTGCTGCGCCGTTTAGGCCTGACCGGCGTGAAAATCGGATGCGGGGTCGGCGTTTGCGGCGCTTGCACCGTGATCCTTGACAATAAGACAATCCGTTCCTGCAACCGCAAAATCAAGACGGTGAAGGATTACAGCAGTGTGACCACCATCGAAGGGATCGGCAGTCCCAACCACCTGCATCCCCTTCAGCTGGCCTTCATGACCTACGGCGCCGTGCAGTGCGGTTTCTGTACGCCTGGGTTTATTGTTTCTGCCTATGGGCTGCTGCAAGAGAACCCCAATCCCACCCGTGAGGAAGTCCGCGATTGGTTTCAAGAGCACAAAAACGTTTGCCGTTGCACCGGCTATCAGCAAATCACCGACGCCGTCATGGCGGCGGCCCGCGTGATGCGCGGCGAGGCCACCATGCAGGACATTACCTATCAGTATCCCGCCGACGGAAACTTCTATGGCGGCAAATTGCCCCGTCCCACAGCCTTGGCGAAAGTCTGCGGCGTGTGCGACTTTGGAGACGATGTTGCACTCAAGATGCCGGAGGAGACCTTGCATCTTGCTGTGGTCATGCCCCGCGTGTATCATCATGCGAAGATTCTCTCGATTGATTTCTCCGAAGCCGAAAAGATGCCTGGTGTCGTCAAGGTGCTTACCGCCAAGGATGTCAAGGGAAACAATCGCGAAAATATTGCGTTCATCAATCCGCGCTGCGTGGCCAAGGCTCCTGACCGTGCCCTCATCTGCGAGGATAAGATTTTGCGCTGGGGCGACATTTGCGCCGTTGTCGCGGCCGATACCCGCAGCCATGCCCGCGCAGCGGCCGCCGCCGTCAAGGTTGAGCTTGAGCAGCTGCCTGAATATCTCTCGTTTCCCGAGGCGGCCATGCCGGATGCTTTGCAGATTCATGAAGGCGTTCCCAACGTCTTTGTCAAGAACTGCGTCATCAAGGGAAACCATGACGTCGCCTCAGTTCTTGAGGACTCGGCACATGTTGTGGAAGGCAGCTTCTATTCGGGAAGCGAGCCTCATTTGACCATCGAGAGCGATATGGCGCAGGCCTATTGGGAGGAAGACGGCACGTTGACGGTGCACTGCAAGGCACAGCATGTCTATGGCATTCGTCAGGCAATGGCCAAGGGGGTGGGTGTTGAGCTTGAAAAGCTTCGCATCATCGAAAACCCCACCGGTGCCAGCTTTGGCTATGCTGTGGTCTGCTGCCTCTATGCGCTGCCCGCCATTGCTACCGTTGTGTTGGGCAAGCCGACCGAGCTGTCCCTCTCATATGAGGAGCATCAACATTTTTCTGGCAAGCGCAGCGCTTCCTATACCAACGCGCGTCTGGGCTGCGACGAAAAAGGAAAGCTCACCGGCGTGGAATTCACCTGCGGCCTCGATCATGGCGCTTATGGCCGCGGCGGGGACTATCTGCTGCAACGACCGATTCGCTATATGACCTATCCCTATTTTGTGCCCAATGCCATTGGTCTGGCAGAAACCTGCTATTCCAACTTCACATATGGCACAGCTTATCGCGGGTTTGGTTCTGTCCAGATTTTCACGGCTTCCGAAAGCCTGATGGATATGCTGGCCGTCGAGATGAAGATGGATCCGTTTGAGTTTCGCTATCTCAACGTCGCACGGCCGGGTGACACCACATTGAACAGCGCACCCTATCGCGATTACGTCATGGAAGACATGATGAATCAGATGCGTCCCTACTATGAGGATGCCAAGCATTGTGCAAAGGAAAAAGCTACCCCCGAAAAACTGCGGGGCATTGGGTTTGCTTGGGGTTGCTTCAACTCCACCATCGGTTCGCACGACCGCGCCGAGGTTGCGCTCGAGCTGCTGGAGGACGGCTCCATCGCCAACTACAATACATGGGAGGCGCAGGGACAGGGCGCCGATATCGGATCGATGATGCACACCTGTGCCGCGCTCAAGGAACTGGGCATCACGCCCGATCAGGTGCGTCTGGTTCAGAACGACAGCAAGCTCTGCCCGGACACTGGCGTGGCTGCCGGAAGCCGTTGCCATTTTATGGCGGGGCATGCTATCAACAACGCCGCCAAATCGCTGCTTGACGCGATGCGCAAACCGGATGGTACCTTCCGCACGTATGCTGAAATGGTTGCGCAGGGCATTGCGACAAAATATTCGGGCGTACACGAAAATATTGTGATTCCGGGTCTCGTTGATCTGGATCACACAACCGGACAAGGCGATCCCACCCCGGTTTATATGTACAGTTTCTACATGGCAGAGGTTGAGGTGGATGTGGCAACGGGAAAAGCAACCTGCGTGGGCATGACCTGCATTGCGGACATTGGCCAGCCTGGAAACGAACTGTCGGTTTTGGGGCAGGCCTATGGTGGAATTTCGCATTCCATTGGCTTTGCGCTGACTGAGGATTATCGCGACATGAAGAAGCATGCCAACATTGTGGGGGCAGGAATTCCGCAGTGCAAGGATATTCCTGACAACATCAATGTGATTCTACGCAAGGATAACCCGCGTGCGTGGGGTCCCAATGGCTCATCTGGATGCTCCGAATGCTTCCAGTCTGGCGGACACATGTCGGTGGTCAACGCCATTTACAACGCTACCGGCGTGCGAATCTATGAGCTACCCGCAACGCCGGACAAGATCAAACGCGGCATGGAAGCCTTGGCACGCAAGGAAAAAATTCAGTCTCCCGCGCCGTACTATTTGGGTGGCGATCTTTATGAGGAGGTCGATCAGATCCTTTGCAATCCCATCCGCAAATAATACGCTGATTTCACGAAAAGGGGTGTCATCATGTCTGATGCCACACTTGCAGGAAAGATTGAGTGCTGTGTTCATGGGAGTGCGGCATACTGCACAGCGGCCTGTCCGTTCGGGCTGGATCTGCGTGACCTGATGTCCAAACTTTCCCGTGGAAATTTTGACGCCGCCCTGCGCGCTCTGCGCGGGGCGGTGATCTTTCCCGAGATCGTCTCTGCGCTGTGTGAACGTCCCTGTGAGGGAGTGTGTCTCCGTGCAGAGGCAGGAGATGCGATGGAGATCGGCCGTTTGGAACGTGCCTGCATCACACTGGCACGACGGCGCGATATTGTTTCCTATAATATGCCCTCAAAAGGGCGCACGGTGGTCATCATTGGAGCAGGTCTTTGTGGCCTCGCGGCAGCAATGCGTCTTGCGCAAAAAAAGTACCATGTTATTGTTTATGATCGAGAACCACGCATCGGGGGCCGACTTTGGGAAACGATGAACCCGGATGTTTATTTGTCGCTTTTGCAAAGCTCTTTTGCAAAAGAAAGCATTGAATGGCATTTGGAAGAATCGATTTCGTGTGCCCAAAGCCTTCCAGATTATGATGTTTTGCTGATTGCGACAGGGGGAAGTCCGTCACCGGTAGCACCGGACAAACGCTCTCTCTTGTGCCTAGAAGAACCAGGAGAATCGGCTGTCGCCGCCATCGCACGCGGCATTTCTGCCTCTACTGCCCTTGAATGTCTGCTCAAAACGGGACGAATGGGAGCAAATGGCAATTCCGCCTCCACACTGCCTGCAAACGCAATGGACCCTCACGCAATTGCAGCAGCACCACGGATTAAGCCACTTTCCGGTGAGGATTATACACGGGATGAGGCAAAGGCCGAAGCGGCACGCTGCCTCATGTGCGACTGTACCCGTTGCTATGACCGCTGTTCTCTGATGCAACACTACCGCAGACTCCCATCCCAGTTGCGGGAGGATGTTTTTTCTACCCTTTATCCTATTTCGGGGGATGGTTGCCGCGTCGCCATGCACGTTGTGGCCTCCTGCGACCTGTGCGGATTATGCAGCCAGCGATGTCCCTATGGTGTGGACATTGGGGCTATGATGCAGCGGGCGCGGGAAACGCTGGTAGAACAGCGGAGTTTTCCTCCAGCTTATCACGATTTCTGGTTGAAAGACATGGCGTTTTCCAATGATGAAGCCGCCTTTTTGTCTATGCCAGACAACTGTCATACCCTCTTTTTTCCGGGTTGTCAATTGGGTGCTTCCAATCCACACTATGTCACCGGCGCATGGGAATTGCTCAAACAAGTGATTGGTCCGGTCGGTTTGTGGATTTCTTGTTGCGGAATTCCTGCACAGTGGGCGGGTGAGACCGAACAATTTGAGCAAAACACCACCCGTTTGCGTGAAACACTGGCTCATCTGGGAAACCCCCGGATCATCTTTTCCTGCCCTACCTGTCGCAAAACATTTGCGCGTCTGCTTCCATATGTGGAAAGCTTCTCCTTATGTGAAGCACTCAATCAAGCGGGATTTCTGCCCCCAAAGCTCTCTGGAGATGAATCCGTTGCGGTCTTTGATCCTTGCTCTTCCAGAGATTTTGCCTCCGAGCAACAGGCGGTGCGCAGTTTGTTGCGGCGTGCTGGCGCAACAATTCAAGAGCTTTCGACCTCAGGATGTGATGCGGCCTGCTGTGGTTGGGGTGGTCATGCCGATCCGGCCAATTATGATCTTGTGGCACATACTGCATCTGTGCGAGCCGCACTAAGCCCCTTGCCTTATATCACCTACTGTGCCAACTGTCGCGACTTTTTTGCGGATGCGCAAAAGGATTGCAGACACATTTTAGATGTCCTTCTGGGGTTTTCCGAAAAGCTGCGACCGGCTCCGACGGTGACTGAGCGGCGACAGAATCGCCTGCATCTTCGCCAGATGCTGGAAAACGCGCCGCCAATCTTAACTGATGATTCCATTGTGTTGAGCATTCCTGCGCAACTGTCTCACGAGATCAGTCGACGGCTGATTCTGGAAGACGACATTCGCAAGATTGTATCGCGTGGAGAACGTCTGGGTGAATGCCTGTATGACACTGAGCAGGGCGTTTCGATTGGGCATCTGCAATGCGGTGTTGCAACCTTGTGGGCAATTTGGAGAGCGCAGGATGATGGCAGTCTTCTGCTGGTGGACGCTTATAGCCATCGCATGTCAATATTGGAGGCGCAATCATGATGGAGCTGGGCAAGTCGCTGCTCTGTGTTAAGTGCCACTGCCCACTACAAATTGCGCGTGTTGATTTTGTCTACCTCGGACATAGTTTCCATACTGATCTACCTCGTTGTCCATCCTGCGGCGCAGTTTATGTTTCAAAGGAACTGGCCGATGGACGCATGTCGGATGTGGAGGTTCAGCTGGAGGATAAGTAAGCGACCTCTTGAATGGAAATGCAACGATCAGCTCTAGGCCTCTTGGCAGGGGCCTGTTTGTTTTGTTTGCACTGCAATTGAGCAAAATTTTCATCGGCCGATTCCATTGTTCCCTGTTTGTGATACAATATCCTACATAAGCGAAATGTGTGCCTCGCAAGGAGACTGTCCGTCGGTTGGTTGGTGCAAGCGCTCTCATCGGCAATGTGGCGCGAAGAAAACTGTGTTCCACCGATATTGAATGGCAGGAACGAACCCGGCGAAATAAAATGGCATCATTTTGATCTTCTGGAGGGTTTTCATGAAACGGTTTTGTTGTATGGCTCTTGCCGTGCTGCTGCTCTTGTGCGCCTGTGGGCCGCAGAGTGTTAAACGGATGGGATGGCCTGTTTCGATCGACGAGCTGTCTTTCTCTACGCCGCCGAAGCGGGTGGTAACGCTTTCCCCCGGGTTGACCGAGACTGTTTTCTCACTTGGTTATGGTGCACGAGTGTCCGGTGTGGGGCATGGAAGTGACTACCCGTCTTCGGTGCAGGCACTCCCCGACTGTGGCACGGCAACCTCGCCAGACGTTGAGATGATTTTAGAGCTGTCTCCCGCTCTGGTGCTCACTCCATCCGGCCTCTCGGCCGAGGCAACCTCTCTTCTTGCCAATGCCGGAATTCCTGTGATGATTGTGCGTTTTTCTGACAGTCTCGAGGGAATCTATCAAAACTGGGGACGTCTTTGTCTGTTATTCGAGGGAACGATGCAAGGTCCCCTGCGTGAACAACAACTTCGCTACTATGGGCAGGGCATGTTGAAGGATCTCAATGCACGCGTTCATCAGGCCGTTTCTCAGCAGGGTGAATCTGTTGACGTCATTTGGCTGCGTCATATGCCCCTACTGATGGCGACAGGGGACACCCTGGAGGGTTCTCTGCTCGCCGACATGGGGCTGGTGAATCAAGCCGCATCCTTTGCACGGTGGAACTACCCTGTGGAGAGTGAAAAATCTCTTAACCCCGACTTGATTTTATGTGATAGCAGTATTTCACTGGCTACGTTGCAGTCGCATGCCTATTACAAGCAAACCAATGCGATGAAAAACAACCGGGTATTTACTCTTGATGGCAATGTCTTTGAGAGACAGACCCCCCTCATGTTTTCCACGCTGTATCAAGCGATGCAGGAGGCTTTCCCCGATGCGTTCGCCAACGCCTCTCCTGCTATTGTGATGCCGCCTCCCCCTGCCCCAGAGGTGAAAAAATCTTGGCTAAAAAAGCTTCTGGGACGATAGTCGCATTGCCCTGCTCCATGCCTGTGTCCAGCAATGGGGCGCATTGTAATGTCCCATTTCCCACCAATGTGTGATCATCCGACCGGGCAGCCCTGATTTTATGTCTGTTTTCCCCCTTGGTGTTTCCGTTGGGTGTATCGAGTCGATTCTCTGGGACCCAATTCTGCTGCTTGGCTCAGTGGATTCGATTGCGCAGATCGTTTCCATTTCTAAAAACATGGGGTGATGTTCTTGTTTGAAAATCCCTATACCTGTTGTTTTACCGGACATCGCATAATTGATCCGGCTCATCGATCACGTCTTTCGGCACTACTGAGTCAACAGCTACGCCGACTGATTGCGCAGGGCTGTTACATCTTTGTCGCAGGCGGCGCACTGGGATTTGACATGCTGGCAGCCGAAACGGTGCTGGCGCTCCGGTCTGAGTTCCCCCTCATTCGTCTTATAGTGGTCGCCCCCTGTGCCGACCAAACCGCTTTGTGGAACGAATCCAACGTGTTGCGCTATGAGCGTGTTCGCAGGGCTGCCAATGACTACATCTGCCTCTCCGCATCCTACACCCCCGGCTGTATGGCACAGCGTAATCACGTATTGGTCGATATGAGCGGAGTCTGCGTTGCGTACTGTCTGCGCACCAAATCAGGTTCGGCGCAAACTATTGCCTACGCTCAACGCCAGTCGCTCACAATAATTAATTTATCTGACAATCTATAGCCCCAAAAATTCATTCTTCGTGTGCTTCCCTTACCGAAAAAACGGCATTCCCCTGCAGCACAACGCCATGTTTTTCAGCGACAAAACAGCAGGCTTTCATCGTTTTTGAACGATGAAAGCCTCAGCCTGTCGAAAAAGTCCGCCCATGAGGCGGATTTTTCAATTTTTGTTCCCCATTAGTCCTCAATATGGTAAAA
>JAVVPJ010000019.1:4516-10168 GCA_036655815.1 Oscillospiraceae bacterium | reverse complement strand
GTCCCAGGGCTGTGCCAGCGCGGATGTGGCCAGAACCTTTCTCTTGTTCTGGCTTCAGGGGAACAGCAACGGCGCCAATCAATATCTGGAGCTGTTTTGTCAAAAGAGCGACATCTCCAAGCAGTGCGTTCAGAAATGGCTTCCGCTTGTGGCAGCCGCCCAGTCCGTACAAGGAAAACCGCAGGAGCGAGAGCTGTTGCTCTCGTGGGTCAATGTTGTGGATTATGAGTGAGGAGAGAGAAATCATGAAAATTACAGTATGCATTGGCAGTTCATGTCATTTGAAGGGCTCTCGACAAGTCGTGGAACAGCTGCAGGCTCTCATTGCGCAGCATAACCTGAAAGATCAGGTCGATTTGGGGGGAACCTTCTGCATGGGACAGTGCCAAAGCGGCGTCAACGTGACGCTGGACGGTGCGCCCTTCTCTCTGTCTCCAGAAACCGTGACCGCGTTTTTTGAAGACGAGGTTCTGACACACATCAAGATGACAGACCCTTCGCCCCACCACGAGACGCATCATGTCGCAAAATGGTGAGGGCTGCTGATGGCTCCATCCATCCCGCACTCGACCAGGCGCCATGGTGTGCCGACAGGCTTTGACGCCTGCTTGAACATAAAAGAGGTGATTGACGATGGCAGAGTTTCTCAAGCTGAAAAAATCAAACTGCAAAAACTGCTATAAGTGCATTCGCAACTGCCCTGTAAAGTCGATTCGCTTTTCAGCGGGACAGGCGAACATTGTCGGCAATGAGTGCATTTTGTGTGGGCAATGTTTTGTCGTATGCCCCCAAAATGCCAAGGAAGTTGTCAGCGATGTGGAAAAGGTCAAGGTGCTCTTGGCAAGCGGCGCACCCGTGATCGCCAGCATCGCACCATCGTTTATCGCAAACTACGATGGCGCGGGCATCGAAGGGCTGCAACTGGCATTGAAAAAGCTTGGGTTTTTTGCAGCGGAGGAAACCGCGATCGGCGCCACCATGGTCAAACGCGAATATGAACGGATGCTCGAGCAGGACAACTGCGACCTTTTGATCTCGTCCTGCTGCCACTCGGTCAACCTTTTGATCCAGAAGTATTTCCCCGCCGAGCTGCCCTATCTCGCCCCGATTGTGTCACCCATGCAGGCACACTGTTTGGAGATCAAGCGCCGCTTTCCCACCGCAAAAACCGTGTTCATCGGGCCATGCGTGGCCAAGAAGGACGAGGCAGATCTCCATCAGGGCATTGTGGACGCCGTCCTCACCTTTGAGGAATTGACCGAATGGCTTTGTGCCCAAGCCATTGACATTGAGCGTCACCGCGATGACACCCCCCAAAGCCGTGCGCGCTTTTTCCCCACAACCGGCGGCATTCTCAAAACCATGGACTGCAATCAGCGGGGCTATACCTACCTTGCCATCGACGGCGTGGAAAACTGCATTGCTGCACTGCGCGACATTGAGGGCGGCCAGCTGCATCATTGCTTTATTGAAATGTCGGCCTGCGTCGGAAGCTGCATCGGCGGGCCGATTATGGAAAAATATCACCATTCTCCCGTCCATGGCTTTGTGGAAGTGTCATCCTACGCGGGTGACAAGGACTTTGTTGTGAACCCGCTGCCTCCCCAACAAATGGCCAAGCAGATGCACCCCATTGAGCGGCTGGTCCACCTGCCCAGCGAGCGGGAGCTCATGGCCATTCTCAAGCAAATGGGGAAAACAAAGCCCGAGCATGAGCTCAACTGCGGTTCCTGCGGCTACAACACCTGCCGCGACAAGGCGGTTGCGGTCTATCAGGGCAAGGCAGATTTTTCCATGTGCCTCCCGTTCTTGAAGGATCGGGCTGAAAGCTTCTCCGACAGCATTGTCAACAACTCCCCCACCGGGATTTTAGTGCTCAATGAGAACTTTGAAGTGCAACAGATCAACAACGCCGCGCTTCGCATTATGAACATCCGCGCCGCCTCTGATGTGTTGGGTGAGCCGGTGGTGCGCATTCTTGACCCGACAGATTTCATGTCGGTCATGCGCGGCGGAGCATCGCTGCATGGCCATCGCGTCTATCTGGCAGAATATAAAAAATATATCGATGAAACCATCATCTATGACAAGGACTATCGCAGCCTCATCTGTCTCATGCGCGATGTGACAAGCGAAGAGACACAACGCGAAAAAAAAGAGTTCATCAGCAAGCAGACCATCGAAACGACCGACCGCGTCGTGGAAAAGCAGATGCGTATTGTGCAGGAAATTGCGTCGCTTTTGGGCGAAACGGCAGCCGAAACAAAAATCGCTCTCACAAAGCTCAAGGAGTCGATTGGCAATGAATGATCTATGCGCCGACATCGGTTATCGCAGCATGAATAAGTATGGCGAGGAGCTGTGCGGGGACCGTGTGGATCTCGTGGAAACCGACGACCATTCCACGGTCATCGTGCTCGCTGATGGGCTGGGGAGCGGTGTCAAGGCCAACATTCTTTCGACACTCACCTCCAAAATCATTTCAACCATGATCGCAGCCGGGTTGAGCATCGAGGGCTGTGTCTCCACCATTGCCGCCACACTTCCCGTTTGCTCGGTGCGCGGCGTGGCGTATTCCACCTTCACCATCATCAAGCTGGTGAACAATGAGCGTGCTGAGATCATCCAATATGACAGCCCGCCGGTCATTCTGCTGCGCGACGGCCATCATCTGGAGGTGCCCACCAGCGTCTCCAATCTCGGTGGCAAGGAGATTCATCGCTCACAGGTCGAGCTTCACGAAAATGATATCTTTATTGCCATGAGCGATGGCTGCCTTCATGCCGGTGTCGGACTCTCTCTCAATTTCGGGTGGGAACGCAAGGATATCATCGCTTTTATGGAAACACTGTCTGATGTGGGCTTCTCGGCCAAAACCCTCAATACCATCCTGCTGGACGAATGCTATAAACTGTATGAGGGACAGCCCGGGGACGATACCACCGCATGCACCATCCGCATTCGCAAGCGGGAACCCATGAATCTGATCATCGGCCCTCCGGCTAGCCCCGACGACTGCTCTAAAATGATGTCGCTCTTCTTCGCCAAGGAAGGCAAGCATATTGTGTGCGGCGGCACAACCTCTAAAATCGCAGCGCATTTTTTGGGCAAGCAGCTTGTCCCAAAGCTTGAATTCCCTGACCCTGAGATCCCACCTATCGCATCCATCGAGGGCGTGGAGCTGGTGACAGAGGGGGTCATCACCATCAACAAGGTTTTGTGCTACGCCCGGGACTATCTGCTGGACAACGAATCTTATACGCTGTGGAGCTATAAAAAGGACGGCGCGTCCCAGATTGCGCGCCTGCTGTTTGAGGAAGCAACTGATATTAACTTTTATGTGGGCAAAGCGGTGAATCCCGCCCACCAAAATCCGAATTTGCCAATCAATTTTAGCATCAAAATGCGACTGGTGGATGAACTGGTGGATTGCCTTAAAAAAATGGGGAAGCGCATTAAGGTCAGCTATTTTTAGGAGAGATATGATGAGAAAATTCGATACCAAGGTCCAACATTTAAAATATAAGGTGCTGCGCGAGGTCGCGCGCCTGGCTTGGAATGACAGCCTGTTTGAGTCGGCCATTGAGATCCCCAAAATGATCGTGCCGGGCAAACAACCAACCATGCGCTGCTGCGTCTACAAGGAACGCGCCATCCTTGCCGAACGCGTGAAAATGGCCATGGGCGGCGATATCAACAATCCCAACGTGATTGAGGTCATCGATATCGCCTGCGACGAGTGCCCTGTGGGTGGCTATGAGATTACCGCCGCCTGCCGCGGCTGTCAAGATGCCTGCCGCCGTGGCGCGATCACGCTTGATCAACACCAAAAAGCACACATCGACAAATCAAAATGCGTGGAATGCGGCGCCTGCGCCAAGGTGTGCCCTTACAGCGCCATCGCCAACAACAAACGCCCGTGCGAAAACGCCTGCAAGGTCAAGGCAATCACCATGAACGAGGACAAGGCTGCCTCCATCAAAAACAGCAAGTGCATTTCATGCGGTGCGTGTGTCTATCAGTGCCCCTTTGGAGCGATTAGCGATAAATCCTTTATTCTCAATGTCATCGATATGATCAAGAAAAGTGAGAATAATCAACAATACCGCGTCTATGCGGTGGTCGCACCGTCTATTTCCAGCCAGTTTACCTATGCAACGCTCCCTCAGGTGATCAGCGGCATTAAGGCACTGGGGTTTTACACCATTGTCGAGGCCGCGCTGGGGGCTGATATGGTGGCATTTGCCGAGTCCGCTGAATTGGCCGAAAAGGGCCTGCTGACCAGCTCGTGCTGTCCCGCCTTTGTGGACTATGTGGACAAGATGTTCCCCGATTTGGCGCAGTTCGTCTCCACCAACCTGTCTCCCATGGCAACCATTGCACGCTATATTAAAACAGAAAACCCTCAGGCACGGGTGGTTTTCATCGGCCCCTGCACCGCGAAAAAAATGGAATTTCAAAAGGAAGCGGTGCGCCCTTACATCGACAGCGTCATCACCTTTGAAGAGCTGCAAGCGCTCTTTGACAGCCGCGATCTGGACATCACGCAGCTGCAAGATGAGTCGCTGGACAACGCCTCATGCTTTGGCAGAATCTTCGCCCGCAGTGGAGGCCTTTCCGATGCCGTCCGACAGGGACTTCGCGAACACGGAAAAACTGATTTTGAGCTCAAGCCTGTCGTTTGCGATGGCATTGAAGCCTGCCGTACCGCTCTTCTCAAGCTCTCTAAAAAGGTCCCAAGCGGAAACTTCATTGAAGGCATGGCCTGTGCAGGCGGCTGCATTGGCGGAGCCGGCTGCCTGACCCACGGAGAAAAAAATAAGTCAGAGGTCGATAAGTATGGGGCAGAAGCGCATGAAAAAACAATTTCGGACGCGATCAGCCTTTTGAAATAATCTCGATTCGCACCACGGCGACGCTTGCCCTTTTGACAGACCAAAACGCGCCCCCCTTGCAGCAGAATGATCTGTGCAAGGAGGGCGCGTTTTCTCATGCAAAACACCGCGTAGCAAACACCAGAGTCTTACTTGACCTCGACCTTGGCACCGGCCTCGGTGAACTTCGCAACCAACGCATCGGCGTCGGCCTTGGAAATGGCAGTCTTAACGGCCTTGGGCAGGTTGTCCACCAGCTCCTTGGATTCCTTGAGTCCCAGACCGGCAACTTCCTTGACCAGCTTGATAACGCCCATCTTGGCATCACCGGCGCCTACGAGGATGACGTCGAACTCGGTCTTCTCCTCAGCGGCGGGGGCGGCAGCGGCAGCGGCAGGAGCAGCAGCAGCCATGGGGGCCGCTGCGGAAACACCAAACTCTTCTTCAAGGGCCTTGACCAGCTCAGACAGCTCGAGAACGGTCAAACCCTTGACCTCTTCAACCAAATTTACAACTTTCTCAGATGCCATTGTTAGAATCCTCCATATCATGTTTGATTTTTATACCGCACAAAGCGGCGCGTGGAACAAGACAACGACTGCCCTAGGCAGCCTCGTTGCCCTTCTTTTCGGCAATGGCGGCAAGCGCCACGGCCAAACCGCGAAGATTGGCGTTGAGAACGGTGACAAAGCTCGTAATCGGAGCATTGAGTCCGCCCAGTGCCATGGCGACCAGCACTTCTCTGGACGGGAGCTTGGCCAGACGCGTAACACCGTCG
>JAVVPJ010000019.1:0-4506 GCA_036655815.1 Oscillospiraceae bacterium | reverse complement strand
AAATCCACCCTCGACAAAGCCTGCCTTGATGGCAAACTTTCCCTTGCTGGTTTCCGCATAGCGACAAAGAATCTTCGCAGCGATCACCGGATCCTCTGCGGACAGTGCCACTGCGGTGGTGCCGGATAGGCATTGCTTGAGATCGTGATAACCTGCCTGCTCCGCTGCACGTTCAATCAGGGTGTTTTTGATGACGCAGTACTCAACCCCGGCCTCGCGCAGCTCGCGGCGCAAACGGGTGTCATCAGCCACGCTGATGCCCTTGTAGTCAACCAGAACGCCTGCAACAGCGCCCTTGAGCTTGTCTGACAAGGTGCTCACAAGAACCTGCTTTTGCTGGAGAACTTTTTCACTCGGCATGTGTGTGTTTCACCTCCTGTGGTTTTCATGGTGCAAAATCCAAAGAGAGAATTAAAAAATCCCTTTCCAATCGGAAAGGGATGACACAAAGCATACGGGCAAGGCCCATGTCGCATTGATCTCTTTCCTCGGCAGGCGGGCATGGCCCTTATGCGAAACGCACCTGCTGTCTTTGGATCGTGACAGCTTTTTTACTATATCATGCACGACCGCATTTGTCAACAGCAATCCGCGTCCCTTCCCCAAAATATCAGCGGCTCCCTGCTGCTGCGCCAGAAGAAATCAGAGGGGACGCTGTCTGTTGACTTTACACGATCAAACATTGTATTCGAACCTAAAATATGCTATTCTGAAGATCTGAGGAAATCAACAGCTTCCCGCTGTGCAGCACATGAAATAGGAGATTTTGATATGAAAATGGACTCCGGCAGACATGTTCCGCTGATTCCAGAGGAATATCTTTCATTTGTCAATCAAAGCATCTCGGGTGGTATCGTCTGCCTCTTTCCGGATGCAGATTGTACCGTCTATTTTATCAACGACAGCATGCTGGCCATGCTGGGATACACACGCGAGGAATTTTTCTCGGAGACACAGGGCTGCTTTGTGCAGCTGATCCATCCCGATGACCGGGCCGCCGCGTATGCCTATGTCGAGAAGATCTTGGCGCATGGTGGGGATACGTGTCGTCGCTACCGCCTCATCACCCGCGCGGGGGAGGCCCTCTGGATTCGCGATACTGCGCGACCGCTCCTCACCTCCGACGGGCAGCACCTGCTATGCTGCCTTTGTGTTGACGTCACCGGCGAAACTCGCTTGCAGCGGCAGCTTGAACTGGAAAAAGAATGCCTGCGCATCAGCGAAGAGTCCTATCGCATTGCCGTCTCGCACAGCAGCAAGCTGGTTCATCGCTATTATGTTCCCACGCATACGATCCTCTTTGACCCTGCTTCTACCACGCTGCTCGGACTGCCTGAGCGGGTGGAAAATGTGCCGGAAAGCCTCGTGCAGGCCGGACGCGTTGCCCCCGAAAGCGTGGCGGAATACGTCGCCTTCTATGACCGGATCAACGCCGGTGAGCCGACCGGACGCTGTGTGGTCAACTTTCGCAAGAAGGATGGGATCTATGCGTGGTTTTTGTTGGACGATACACTGGTCTATGACGAGGCAAAGCATCCGTTGTATGCCATCGTTTCTTATGAGGATATCACAGACAGCCGCGAACGGGAATTGGCCTATGAAAAGTGCCAACAGGCCTTCTCCTCGATGCCGCCTGAAAGCATCATTTATTATGAATTCAATCTGACCCGCAACCTCTGTGAGCGCGAGGAAGGAGCTTTGGTCTATCACCTGTTCGACCAGTTCAAGGGCAGCTGGACAGACATGATTTCTTATGGTGCCACCTGCTTTACCTTTGAGGAAGATCGCACCATGTTTCGCGAATTCTTTAACCGCGAACATCTGCTCACTGCTTTTTCCACAGGCGAAACTGGCGCAACACTCGATTATCGCATTTTGGGGGAACGCAACCGGCCCAAATGGGTCCATGCAACCCTGCAGATGGTGCGGTATCCCTATTCCACAGATGTCAAGGCCTATCTTTTGGTGGAAGACATTGACATACGCAAGCGCAATGAGCTGCGATTGCAGACCCTTTCGCAGGAGGATGCACTCACTGGCGTGCTCAATCGAGCGGCTCTGGTCGAAAAAGTGACCGCGCTGCTGACACGCAAAACGTCGCACATGAGCCACGCGGTGATGATGCTGGACCTTGATGGCTTCAAAAATATCAATGACTGTCTCGGCCATATGGAGGGCGATCGGGTGCTCATTGAAGTGGCCCGCAGACTGCGCACCCTGCTGCGCGCCAATGACATCATCGGCCGCATCGGGGGCGATGAGCTGATGGTCTGCCTTGAGAATATCCCCAGCGATGTGGTGGCAGACAAACGCGCCCATCTCATGTGTCAGGCAATTTGCCAAAAGCTTGGCGGCAACATTAACCTGTCTGCAAGCCTTGGCATTGCGCTCTGCCCCCGCGACGGAACAGATTTTGACACGCTCTACAACCACGCCGATCTGGCACTCTACTGCGCCAAGCGGCAAGGTGGAAACTGCCATGTCTTCTATCAACCGGATGAGTGCCTGACCCCTTCAGCAGGCCATGACCCCGTGACAGCGCCTGATCACGATCCCGTTCTCAACAAGGAGAAGAAAAAATGCCACAGCAATGTGCTGCTGGGGGACGAGGAGCGCTATCGCATCTTGACGCAGTATGCCAACGGCGGCACCTTTTCACTGGATTTGACGACGGGACAGTTCAGCAGCTCAGAGAGCCTGACTGATTATTGCCTGGACGGCGAAGACCTCGAGGCGCTGCTGCAGGGGAGATTTGACAGCGACTGGGTCCATCCTCAGGATCAAAAGGAAGTGATGAGTGGGCTGATGCGGCGCCTGCAAAACGGCGTCGCCCGCACACAGGTCACGGTACGGCTCAAAAAGTCGGACGGCAGTTATGACTGGTGTCACCTCACCACCATCTGCCTGCGCAACAACGAGGGCCTCCTCCAACGCATTGTCGGTGCGCTGGCACATGTGGAGTATGCACAGGAAAACGCACAGATCCAGCTGGACACCCTCAGACGCCTCATCGACGGGGGCTGTCTGCTGCTTGAGGTGGGGGATTCCATCCGTCAGATCGCCTCCAGCGCGGGCTATCAGAAGCTTGTCGACGGCACGTCAGAATACCAGGACAGCCGTGCGCAGAACGGGCGCGCGATCTTTGCGTCCGATCTCCCGCGTCTGCTGCATTCGCTGCGAGACGCCGCGCAAACCAACGGCATGGTGGAATGTGTTTATCGCTGCTATGCGTTGCAGGGGCAGCGCCTTGACTGGCGGCGTCTGCGTGCGATGCGCATGCCCTTTCAACAGACTGATCACCCCGTCCTGATTGCCATTGTCACGGATGCAACCCCCTTCAAGAAACAAGAGGAATGTCTAAATTTAACCCGGAAACACCTCAACGGAATCCTGGAAATGAGCAAGCTCACCGCATTTGATGTGGATTTGGATACGCACACACTGACCCGCTCACCCGAGACAGTCGCACAATTCGGCGTGGATCGCCTGATGATGGATGACAACCCTGACAGCCTGATTCGCAGCGGCGTGATCCACTCCGATTCTGCTGAGGCGTTTTGCACCCTGCATCACGACATCTATGCCCGGATCCCTCAGGGAGAATGCATGGTCAAAGCGCGCAAGGCAGATGGCCATTATGTCTCCCTTCAGATCTCCTACCAGGGCATTCTGGACGACTCCGGCCGGATGCGCCGCGCGTTCGGGATGGCAAAGGAAACGGACAATGTGACCCGCGCACAGCTGCGTTTTGCGCGGGAGGAAAAGCTGTGGGCCATGCCCGGGGAAGACCTCGTGCTAACGGCGCGGATCAATCTTTCTCGCAGCCGTGTGGAAGCCTCACAGATCAACCCGCGCTATCTGGCCGCCGCACACCTGCCCGATCAATATGAGCAGTTGCGCCAGTGGGTGCTCACCTGCGTCCCCGATGCCCAAGAGCGCGCCAGAACAATGCAAAGGTTGAGCATCGCGGCCCTCAAACAGCGTGATCGTTCGGGCCGCGACTGCGCTGCGCTGGAGCTGCGCCATCTGGACGCAAACGGCCGACTGTTCTGGGCCTCGCTCGACGTTCAACTGCTGACCAACCCTGACAATGGCGACCTGTATGCTTTTTTCTATTTGCGCGACATCGATGCCCGCAAAATGATGGAGCTTGACCTTGCGGTCAGAATCAAGCGGGATCGCGTTTGCCAAGTCTATGACCGCGAGACAATGCTGGCCATGGCAAACGCAACGTCTCTGGCTTCGCAGGTGGCAGTCATTGCAATGGAGCTTGCAGATGCTTGCCTCCTGCGCGAACGGCTGGGCACAACCAAAACCGATCAGCAGCTTGCACTTTCCGCGCGCAAGCTGCGCATGTCGTTGCCGACCCAGTGCCTCATCGGAGCGATGGGAAAGGGAAGCTTTGCCATCCTGACGACCAATGTGTCATCACGCGAGCATGTCGAGGCCACTGTCAGGAGGATGCTCCAGATCCTCAAAAGCCCCGCCCTTCTGCTGGAGCCCGAG
>JAVVPJ010000018.1:6466-10317 GCA_036655815.1 Oscillospiraceae bacterium | reverse complement strand
TCGCTTGCGCGAAGTGATGCGTTCCTCGACAAACCCGACCATAGCGCCCTACGTCAAAACGGCAGAGCTGCAATTGAGGGTTACGGCACGGGCCAAGACAAGACAGGAAGGGGAGATGCTGATTGCTCCGATGCTACGTCAGATCTCGGCGATTTTCCCCGACAATGTCTATGGATTCGATTATCAGAATATTCAGACGGCGGTGGTGCAAATCTTGGCGGAACGGCATCTGACATTGGCGACCGCCGAGAGCTGTACCGGAGGACTGGTGGCTGATCGCATCGTAGAAATCCCAGGGGCTTCTGGGGTGCTTCTTTGTGGCATTGTGGCCTATGCCAACAGCGTCAAAGAACAGATTTTGGGCGTCACACGCCATACGCTCGACGAACAGGGAGCTGTTTCACGCGCGTGTGCACTTGAAATGGCGCGGGGTGTGCGAAAAATCTCGGGGGCTGATATCGGAGTCTCTACAACAGGGATCGCAGGCCCCGCTGGCGGGACGATGGAGAAGCCGGTAGGGCTGGTTTTTGTTGCAGTGGTCAGTGAGCACGGCGAAGAGGTGCGGGAACTGCATCTGGCCAGAGGACGGGATGATGATCGGGAAACCATCCGCAGCACAGCCGCCTCCTATGCGCTGGACATGGTGATTCGGATGACAAAAGAGATGTCGTGTTGATGTGCGGAACAAACGAATCAAGCCGAAAGGCAAAAGGAGTAGGCGTGAAACGACTGATTCTGTTACTGATCACGGTGCTGGCTTGCACTGCTTGCACGCAAAACAGATCCTTGACCCCGGGCACATCCGAAGCGAGCGCACCATCGTGCGTATCAATGGAGTCTCCACCACCGGGTACAGTACGGGAAATTGAATGTGCGGGCGTGAAGCTTCCTTTTGTCGAGCCGCCCATCAATTATGTGGTGCTTGGGACGATTCCCACAGACAGGGGGTTTGCTGTACTATACCAAGAGGATATGCCAGATGAATTCAACCTTATGTATAGCAAAACGAAGACATTTCATACGCTTCGGATCCAAACTTTCGATGGTAAAGGGAAATGGAAGTCTCTGCGAGAAAGCAACTGGCACGATACCACTGCGTTTGAAAGCGTGACCAATCTCGCCGCACCGGGCGACGGCACGCTGACATTCCGAACAGAGCGGTACGCCAACGGGGCGCGCGCAACCTCGATGGACTTTGTGCTGTGGCTTGACGAGCGGGCCGATGCGCTCTTTGCCAATCTTCCCGATGATGATCGTTATATTATGTGGCACTACGTTGCGCTGCCGCTTCAGGGGGCTGAACGTTTTGAGTTTGCTCACATTCCGCGCAACGGATGGATGAGCGAAGACAACGACCTGTGCTTTCGGCTTTTGCTGGACGATGGCAGTGAATACAGCCTTGTGGTGCCGACAGCCGAGGCCGGCTACGACGTTAACTTTTTCACCGCGCTGGGAAAAGCGGGGTCAGCCCAAAACGCGGCGAGCGACAAAGATGAGCCAAACATTGAAGACTGGCTCAACGATCCGTCAAAGCCTACGCGAAAGTTGACGACGTCGCTCACGGGCAGGGTCGTTACACTATCCACATCAAAGATCATTGTTACCCTTGATTTTGAAAATGGTGTGTGGAAGGTCGAACGGCATTATACGAAACAGATGCTGGATCGACAGATTGCCGAGACGACCGATGGACGCCGGCAGCTTTGGATTGCCGATTCGTACAACCGTTTTGAGTCGCCCGGAGGGGGAGATCTTGTCCTCCTTGATGAAAAGGGAAACATCTCTTTTCTTTGTGTGGCCTCAGATCTGACTGAGGCATATTTCATGGGGAAGGACCGTATCTGGGTCAACAACCATACCAATATGATGCTTTATGACAGCACGACGGGAAAACCAATTGACCAACAGATGGAATTCGATTTTGGCGTGGTCCGGGAGCCGGACGGCGGCGAACATCCCCAATTTATCATGCTGGGCACCGCATGGGATGAGGTTAACGGGATGGCGCTTGCAGTCTACCGGGAAGCCTACAACGCCCAATATGAGAAGGCCAATGCCTACCCCGTTATGTTGACGGCATTTGATCCATCAGGCAAGCGACTGTTTGCTAAGGAAGCGGGATTTTCGGTGCCGCCTTATCAAAAGTTTTCACTGTGGACACTGGAGCTGCGATTGTCAGGGGATGGCAAGGTGACGCTACGTGATGCCATTGAGGGGGATCATGTGACGCTCCCCTATTTAAACTAGTGTCTTTCTGAAAAAGGCCATGTTTAAGAGAAATGTCCAAGAGCTTGGAACGTCTCGAAACGCCAGAACAAGCAGGTACAACAAGGACAAGAAATGACATCAACGGAGGAAATTCAAATGAAGTACTGTGAAAAGCCGGAGAAAAATCTTGAGTTCTTGAGCCTTTTGTCCAAACAGTTTCCAAATGTGCAAGCAGTTTGCACTGAGATCATCAATCTCAAGGCCATTTTGGATCTTCCCAAAGGGACAGAACACTTTATCAGTGATTTGCATGGGGAGTATGAGGCGGTGGCCCATATTCTCAATAATGCATCGGGCGTTATCCGTGAGAAGATTGATCTCCTTTATGGGGAGAGCATCTCAGAGGAGGAGCGCGCCAAGCTGGCGACGCTCATCTATTACCCCACGCGCAAGCTGGATCTGCTTTTGGCCGAGCACACGGAAGATCGAACGGAGTGGTATCATGACACGCTGGTGCGACTGATTGACATCTGCCGTGTTGTAGCCTCTAAATATACTCGTTCTAAGGTGCGCAAGGCGTTGCCTAGTGATTTCGCCTATATTATAGACGAACTGCTGCATGCCGATCTGGAAAAGAACAAAGAACAGTACTATCGCCGCATTTTTTCGACCATCGTTGACGTGGGCAGAGCCGATGCGTTTATCAAGGCGTTGGCCACTCTGATCAAGCGGCTGGCTGTCGACTCCCTGCATGTTATCGGCGACATTTATGACAGAGGACCCGGCGCCGAGGATATCATGGAACTGCTGATGCAACACCACGCCTGTGACATTGTTTGGGGAAATCACGATATGTTGTGGCTGGCGGCTGCCTCGGGAAATGAGGCTTGCATCGCCAACGTGCTGAATGTTTCGCTTTCGTATGCCAATGTAGATACGCTGGAGAACGGTTATGGTATCAGCCTGCGGGCGCTGGCTGCTTTCGCGGAAAAGACCTATGGAGACTCAATGGCGTTCAAGCCGAAGGTGATGGAAAAGGATAAGATCGGCCTCAATGATATTGCACTTGTTGCGAAACTGCGCAAAGCAGCAGCCATTTTGCAACTCAAGCTTGAGGGACAGATTATAGCACGGCATCCCGAGTACGACATGGACGAGCGCATGATGCTGGATAAGATCAATTATCAGGAGGGAACGGTCACTATTTCCGGCGTGGTATATCCGCTCAAGGATACCAGCTTTCCAACCATCGACCCGGCCAACCCCTATATGCTGACCCCCGATGAGCGGAATTTAATGGATTCGCTCAAGGAATCCTTTATTCGCAGCCAGAAGTTGCAGCAGCATGCGCAGTTTCTTCTGCAAAAAGGTTCCCTTTATCGCTGCTGCAATGGGAACCTTTTGTTCCATGGCTGCGTACCGCTTAATAAGGATGGTTCTCTCGCACGTTTTGAGTTGGGCGGATATCGCCTGTGGGGGAAGAGACTCTTTGACTTTTGCGAGGAGCAGGTTCATGTCGGTTACGATGCCGCGCGCGGTTCGAAGGAAAAGCGAGACGGTGAGGATTTGATGTGGTGGCTGTGGTGTGGCAAGAACTCTCCGGTCTTCGGCCGCGTGAGAATGACAACGTTTGAACGCATGCT
>JAVVPJ010000018.1:0-6456 GCA_036655815.1 Oscillospiraceae bacterium | reverse complement strand
ACAAGGACACGCATGAGGAACCCAAGAACGCCTACTATAAGCATACCGATGATCTAGAGGTGGTGGAAAACCTGCTAGAGGAGTTCGGGCTTAATAAGGGAGAGGGACATATCATCAATGGACACATTCCGGTCAAATCCAAGGATGGAGAAAGTCCCATCAAAAGCGGGGGACGCTTGCTGTGCATCGACGGCGGTTTTTGCAAGGCATATCAGCCTACCACGGGAATTGCAGGCTATACCTTGATTTACAACTCCTATGGCCTGAGACTGGTTAGCCACGAGCCGTTTGATTCCATTGAAGCCGCTGTACGGGATAATACCGACATTCTTTCAACCTCCAATATCTTTGAGATTTCGGATCGCCGCCGTCTAGTGGCTGATACGGATACCGGGCGTACATTACGCGGACAGATTACAGCATTGGGATTGCTGCTGGATGCCTATCGTTCTGGTGCACTGCCGGAGCAAACACACAGTTGATGTGGCAAACAACAAAAGGACTGTCCGGTTTTGCACTCAAACTGATCGCCATGCTATCGATGACCATCGACCATGTGGGATATGTTCTGTATGAGAATGCCTATTGGATGCGGGTGGTGGGGAGAATGGCCATGCCGCTGTATGCGTTCTTGCTTTGCGAGGGATTTTCACACACCCAAAATCGAAAGCGCTATTGTTTGCGGCTGGCATTCTTTGCGATGCTCTCGGAGCCTGCGTTTGATCTTGCTATTTCAGGGAGGCTGATTGACTGGGGCACACAGAATGTTTTCTTTACGCTCTTGCTGGGGCTGCTGGCACTGTGCAGTTTTGAAAAAAAGACAACGCTGGCGTTACCTGTGGCGCTGTGCGCTGCGTTGGTGGCAGAGCTGATGCGCACCGATTATGGATTTGCAGGCGTCTGGTTGATTCTGATGATGGGTCGAGCCGGGAGGAACCGCAGGAGGATTGCAGCGGGGATGGTGGTGTTTTGCCTATGGTTCACGCTGCCCCCTATCATTGATGCGCTTGCCAACGGCGCATGGGAACAATTGCCCATGGCGTTGGTGCAGTGGTTTGGGATGGCGGCGATCTGGCCAATCTGTCACTACAATGGAGAGAGAGGCGTGCTTCCCCGATGGGGTGGGCTGCTGCTGTATTTCTACTATCCGTTGCACTTGCTTGTGATATCTGTCCTCTAACACCAAATAAAATGCAGGATTGGGGAAATCAACATTCATTTTCCAAATTTGCCAAAAATTTATTGAAAACCATTCAGGAAAGGCAAATGGAAAGCCAAATTTTAAGTATTACAAACAAAACAAACCGCTATCTTATCAACATATGCTTCATGTTCTGTTCAGAAAAACAACACATAGGGGGTGATGTGTCTACAAATATGACACTTCGGCGAAACAATAGGGCTTTTTTGATGGCCCAATTCTTGCAATTATGACAGAAATGTAATAGCTTTGTTGACATTATGTCGAGAATGCAATAAAATTATCAGGATCAAGGTAAGCTCCCGCTGCCGGGAGCCATTTGACACAAGGCAGAGCGGAAGAACGCATGAAGGAGTGGAAGTTACAAATGGAACCGTTATTTTATCTATTCCCCGTCGTAGGCGCGGCGGCGCTCTTGGTTGCCCTGGGAATTTCGTCCTGGATTAATAAGAACGACAAAGGTACAGATCGCATGAAGGAAATCTCTTCCTATATTCGTGAGGGAGCGATGGCATTCCTGATGCGCGAGTATCGAACCATTGTGATCTTTGCAGTGGTGATGTTTGTGCTGCTGGTCTGGCTGATCAACTGGCAGACAGCTGTGGCATTCCTCTTGGGCGCGGCATTCTCAGTTATGGCCGGCTATTTTGGAATGCGCACCGCGACGGCCGCCAATGTCCGCACGGCCGCAGCGGCCAGACATGGCATGGGCCCCGCACTCAAGATCGCATTTCGCGGCGGTGCTGTCATGGGACTTTGCGTCGTTGGTCTGGGAATCTTGGGGTTGGGCGGTCTGTTGATCGCACTGGGCATGGAAAATGCCGAAATGTTGACCGGCTTTGGTCTGGGCGCTTCCTCTATGGCGCTGTTCGGACGTGTAGGCGGCGGCATTTATACCAAGGCTGCAGATGTTGGCGCTGACCTTGTTGGTAAGGTTGAGGCCGGAATCCCAGAAGACGATCCCCGCAACCCTGCCGTCATCGCCGATAATGTGGGCGACAATGTAGGAGACGTTGCCGGTATGGGCAGTGACCTGTTTGAGAGCTATGTCGGCTCCATCATTTCCGCGATAACCCTGGCAGTCGCCATTGAAACAGTGAACATCAGGGCGGGTGTCATTTTCCCGATGCTGTTGGCCGTCGTGGGCATTTTAGCATCGATTTTGGCCATCTTTATGGTGGGGGGGAAGGATACAAAAAATCCTGCCGCAGCCCTCAATCTCGGTACTTACGTCAGTGGCGCTGTTGTGTTGGTCGCTTCGTTTTTCATGAGCCGCAGTTTGTTTGGAAACCTTGGCGCATTTGGTGCGGTGGCGGCGGGCGTTGTGGTCGGTGTTGTCATTGGAATTCTGACTGAGCGCTTTACATCTTCCGATTATTCTCACGTCAAGGGAATTGCCCATCAAGCGGAAACCGGTCCCGCCACTACGATTATTGACGGTTTCTCGGTCGGAATGCTTTCGACTGTCGGCCCGATGATCCTGATTGCGGTAGGAATTCTTGCAGCGTTTGAGTGCGCGGGCCTCTATGGTATCGCACTGGCTGCTGTGGGTATGCTGTCAACTACAGGAATTGTGGTCGCAGTAGATGCCTATGGTCCGATTTCTGACAATGCCGGTGGCATCGCCGAGATGAGCGAGCTTCCCAAAGAAGTTCGCGCCATTACTGACAAGCTTGACAGCGTGGGCAACACCACGGCTGCGATCGGCAAGGGCTTTGCAATCGGGTCGGCAGCGCTGACAGCATTGGCACTCTTTGCCTCTTATGCACAGATTGCCAAGATCAGCTCCATTGATCTGCTTGAGCCACGTGTTGTTGTAGGCTTGTTACTGGGTGGTATGTTGCCCTTCTGGTTCTCATCCATGACGATGAAATCGGTTGGCAAGGCGGCCTTTCAGATGATTGAGGAGGTTCGGCGTCAGTTCAGGGAGGACAAGGGCATCATGGCTGGTACTTCCAAGCCCAATTATGCCAAGTGTGTTGACATTTCAACCGCTGCTGCCCTCAAGGAAATGATTCTGCCTGGTCTACTGGCGGTGATCAGCCCCATCCTGATCGGTCTGTTGCTTGGCCCAGAGGCGCTGGGTGGTCTTCTGGCGGGCGCATTGGTTACGGGCGTTCTGCTGGCGATCACAATGTCCAACGCAGGTGGTGCGTGGGACAACGCCAAGAAGTACATTGAGGAAGGAAATCACGGCGGAAAGGGCAGTGAAGCCCACAAGGCTGCCGTCGTGGGCGATACGGTAGGAGATCCCTTCAAGGATACATCCGGCCCGTCACTTAACATCCTGATCAAGTTGATGACCATCGTTTCCTTGGTGTTTCTTCCTTTGTTCCTGCGTTAAATCGTATCACATCAGAATGCCGCCCTCCGACGAAAAGCGTCGGAGGGCGGCATTCCTTTTTAACAGAATATAAATGGGCTAGACATGCGATTGGGTATTCTCACGCCAGCCTTTGCAAACATCTACCCAACGACCGCCAGACAGCCGCGCCAACTCGCAGGGAGACAGCTCTATGGCAGAATTGTCACTTCCTGCAGCAGGAAAGACAGTTTCAAACCGCTGTAACGATTCGTCTAGCCATACCGTTGTTCCTTCGGGCAGCGCAAAGGGGCAAACGCCTCCCACTGCATGACCCGTCATGGACAACGCCTCCTCATGCGTCAACATGCGTGCTTTCATTCCAAACCGCTTTTTGAAGGCACTGTTGTCTATTTTAGCATCTCCCGCTACCACAAGTAACATACAGCCCTCTGCATCGTGCAATGACAGCGTTTTTGCGATGCGTGCAGCTTCAACACCCACTGCAAGTGCTGCCAACTCGACCGTAGCACTTGACTGTGAAAACTCTAAAATTGGCCTTTCATAGCCTTTTTGCTGCAAAAACCCTCTAACCAATTCCACCGACATGCCCAAAGATCATTCCTTCCTCGGGGGATACGCCAGACTGTGTGGCGTTCCTTGCCATTTGTTAATTAGTATATCATGTGTGATACTTTTGCGCAAGACTGACGCTTGTCAAGACGTGTACCATAAATAAAATATATGGAATCTTTCTTGACACCCATATCAAAACTGTGCTTTAATAGTATAGTAAAAGGGAGTAGCTTGCACTTGGATGAGTGTGGCGTTGCGCGTCAGTACGAAGGGTATTTCTTCCGCGTGCGCATTTAAAAGCGAGACTTTTGCCGCATGTTGAAGTGTGGCGGAAGTCTTTTTTGATTCCGCCGGCATTAAGTTTGAAAGGATGAACAATCATGCAAATCGCACAAAACCTGATGGCTATCACATGGCAGCAGTATGTCATGTGGGTGATCGGCGCACTGCTGATCTATCTGGCTGTCAAAAAAGGGATGGAACCTACACTCTTGCTGCCTATGGGATTTGGTGCCATTCTGGTGAACCTTCCCTTCTCCGGCGTGCTCGACCAGACCTATAATGGCGAGGTTGAGGAGGGCGTCATTGATGTTTTGTTCCGCATGGGCATCGCCAACGAGTTGTTCCCGCTGCTGCTATTTATTGGCATCGGTGCAATGATCGACTTTGGACCGCTGCTTTCCAACCCCAAAATGCTGCTGTTTGGCGCTGCAGCGCAATTTGGCATTTTTTTCACCATCGGGCTTGCACTGCTGTTGGGCTTTGACCCCCGTGATGCAGCATCTATTGGCATCATTGGTGCGGCCGACGGACCCACGGCCATTGTTGTGGCCAACTTCTTCAAAAGCAACTACATAGGTCCGATTATGGTGGCGGCATATTCCTATATGGCGCTGGTTCCGCTTGTCCAGCCACCGGTCATACGCCTTCTGACCACAAAAAAGGAACGCCTCATTCGCATGCCTTATGCAGCGGAAAGCGTCAGCAAGCGTGTACGCATTCTGTTTCCCATCATTGTGACTATTATTGCCGGTGTGGCGGCTCCACGTTCGGTGGCGCTGATTGGATTTTTGATGTTTGGCAACCTAGTGCGTGAGTGCGGCGTGCTCAATTCGCTGTCACAGACAGCACAGGATGTGTTGGCTAATCTGATCACTCTGTTTTTGGGAATTACAGTGGCTTCCAAAATGAAAGCTGAGTTGTTTGTGACGCCACAGACCCTCATGATCATCGGGCTGGGTCTGATCGCTTTCATCTTTGATACAGCAGGCGGTGTGCTGTTTGCCAAATTCCTCAACCTCTTCACCAAGAACAAGGTCAATCCCATGGTTGGTGCCGCAGGCATCAGCGCATTCCCGATGTCGGCACGCGTGATTCACCGCATGGGACAGCAGGAAGACAATCAGAACTTTCTGCTCATGCACGCTGTAGGCGCCAATGTCTCAGGTCAGATCGCCTCAGTCATCGCGGGCGGTATGATTTTGGGCCTCTTTTAAACAGACGGGAGGAATAATAATATGAATATAAGTGCATTAATAAATGCGATGCCGATCCTTGGCCAAGGACTGGTCGGCGTGTTCTTCGTCATTGCGGTGATCTGGCTTTTGATTGCCTGCCTCACCAGAGTTTTTAAGTAAATTCTCCAAAAGTGCATCTGGCAGAGGAGATATGCTTGCTTTTTTAGACCGCAAGGAATATGATAGTTGCAAGTATTGAACAATCGGCGGCCGGGTGCCGCATGAGGGAGGATTATCCATGCAGCAGTGGAGACTGGTTGCTGACAGTTCCTGCGATCTGGCAGAATTGGGTGGTACCGATGATCACATTGGCTTTGCTACCGTACCGTTGACTATCCGCGTGGGGGAAACCGACTATGTAGATGTGCCTTCTACAGATTCTCAAACAATGCTTGCCCACATGAAGGAACACAAGGGGCCGTCATCCTCTTGCTGCCCGGCGCCTACTGCCTTTGCGGAGGAGTTCAGACGCGCGGCCAATACCTTTGCGGTGACCATTACCTCGGGACTGTCCGGCACCTATAACTGTGCGATGCAGGCCATGCATATGGTGATGGAAGAGCATCCCGATCGACATATTCATGTGATCGACAGCCGCGCTACGGCGGGCTGCATGGTGTTGATCTTGCGCCATCTGCGTGAGTTGATCGAACAAGGCCTGTGCTTTGACGAAATTGTCAACCGTATTGAGCGCTATCGCAACGAATCTCGCATCATTTTTTCATTGGCGTCATTTGATAATCTGGTGAAGAATGGCAGAATGTCCCGGACATCTGGCTTGCTGGCGTCGGCTTTAAACATCCGCGCAGTTTCGATCAATTCGGAAGCCGGACAAATTCAGGTATTGGAAAAACCACGCG
>JAVVPJ010000017.1:10169-10761 GCA_036655815.1 Oscillospiraceae bacterium | reverse complement strand
GCCGCATCTGCCAGCACAGCCGGACGGCCCAACAGTTCCCACAGTCCACCCCGTTTGGGGGCGCAAAAGTCAGCACAAATGGCTTTGAGACCGTCATAATCGCACAACTCTCCCGCAAGATCAACGCCGATGACAGCCGCTGTGCGGGGCGACATCAATGGTTCTACCGCCTCCGGTCGCAAATGGAAGCAACCCGGAAGACAGTCGGCCGGGATGGGAGTTGCTCCAACATGCACAACGGCGGCAGCCGTTGCTGTAAACGTGTATGCGGGCACGATGACCTCATCGCCCGGTCCAATGCCCAGCAGCCGCAGGGTCAATTCCAATCCTGCCGTAGCGCTTGCCACACAGACGACGCCATCGGCGCCGGTATGATCGCAAAGAGCATTTTCAAAGCGAGCCGTGATCGGCCCGGTGGTCAACCAGCCAGATCGTAGCACTGCTGACACCGCGTCGACCTCCCGTGCGGTGATATCGGGGCGCGTAAAGGGAATTTCCACAGGCTCCGCCTCCTTTCCCTCAAGTCTATTCAGACAGGGCGCGGCATATGCTGTGCTGATCCACAGCAGAGCCACAAGGGAAGAAGGAGAAT
>JAVVPJ010000017.1:0-10143 GCA_036655815.1 Oscillospiraceae bacterium | reverse complement strand
GTCAGGTTGCACGGCCCGCTGCCTCCGTTTGCGCGCGAGGATGGGTACAGTTGACGAAAAAGCCCACACCAGTGACAGTGCCTGTCTGGCCCGTCTGGAAATGGAGCTGGCTGAACATATTGGTCGAAAGCGTTGTTTCTGCTGCGCATCGGGTACCGACGCCATGACGCTTGCCCTGTTGACGCGTGAGGTGCGAACCGGCGACGCCGTATTTGTGCCCACGCTGGCCAGCTCCTCCATGGTTGACGCAGTGGTGCTGCGGGGAGCGTCTCCTGTATTTGTTGACGTTGGCTCTTCGCTGGTGCTCGATGTGCCACGGTTGGCTGAGGCCATCTGCCGTGTGCGGCGGGAGGGTTGGCTGCGCCCAGTGGGTGTTGTAGGCGTAGATTTGTTCGGTGTGCCGGTTGACAACGCATTGGTCGAATTGGCAGACCAGGAAGGCCTGTGGTTTCTGGAGGACATCGGTCTGAGTCTTGGTGCCTCGCGTGGCGGGCGCAATGCGGGATCTCTGGGCATGTTGTCGGTATGCAGTCTCCTGCCAGAGGGAACATCAGGTTGTCTCTATGACGGTGGTGCGGTGTTCGTCGATGATATTGCGCTCTCAGGATACCTTGATGCGTTGTGCCAGAGAGAACGGGTTGGCATGCGCGACAGCCGTCTTCTGGGCATTTGTTCTCGCCTTGATGGGTTGGCCGCCTGTGCCTTGTTGGAGAGCGTGACAGATCTTCCGCAAGAGGTAGCTCATCGCTGCGAGCTGTCAGAAATTTACCGTTCGGCCCTGCCGTCGGCGCTTCTGCGGCCCATCATCCCACCCGATGTCATGCCATCCTGGCCGCGCTATGTCGTGCGTCTGCCAGACCGCATGACCCGTGATCGACTGCGGCTGTTCCTGTCAACAAAGGGGATTCCAGCCGTTCCACCCTCTGTGGGGCCCTTGCATCTGGATCCGGCTTTTTCGGGCCTTGGGCCGGGCCGAGGCGCGTTCCCCTACAGTGAGGTCACCGGCCCCACCTTGCTGCAACTGCCGATGCACACCTTCCTCACCACACGCCAAGTGCATCAAGTTTGTGATGCAGTAAGTGAATTTTTCGATTCCAGCATCCATAGGGGGGACACTCTCACAGCTCATCCGTCTTTTTGAGATAGTCCCGTGCCTGTGCAATCAAATTGCGATCATTACGAAAGGTGACGGACTGAAAAGCCGCCTCATCATCGGCCCATTTGATCTCGCTGATTTCTTCTGCCTGACGGTTATATTCCGTCTGCGAGGCCAGTCCCAAGAAATAGACGACCTGCTTGGTGACTCCCGCTTTGGGAGAATATTCCACAGCGCGCCGAAATCCATCTCTCAACGTTACATGCAGACCGGTTTCTTCAAAAATCTCGCGCAACGCTGTTTGGCGCTCGGTTTCTTCTGCCTCTACATGTCCCTTGGGAAACGACCAGTGTCCACCATGACGATGTTTGAGCAATAAAATCTGCAACTTTCCGTCTTCTATGCGATAGACCAACGCTCCGCAGGATTTTTCATGTTTCATCTTTTCACCTCCTGAAATCCGTGTATACAATGTGCGGACAAAGATTTGACGTTTTTATTTTAGCATTCCTAAAGCGGAAAAGCAATTGCCAACCGAACGCAAAGGCAAGATTGCATGCAACGCCATGCAGCAATGGAAAGACAGCAAAAAAGCACCCTGTTGCCAAGGCGCCAAGAGCAACGCATCACCAGTGGGCGCGTATTTTAGTGGCCTTCTTCCGCTTGCGCACAAGAGGGCTTGCCGCAAGAAGGTTGCCTTTTGATTTTGATGAAAATGATCCAAAAGGCAGCCCCCGCCACGGCGAGAGCGCAGCCAATCCCCGTATAAAGAACCGCGATCAGCACGATGGGTGCCAGACCGGAAGACCGTAGCCAAATTCCGCCGCCCATCATCACAGCCATGATGCAGTAGGATTTGAAATCGAAGAAATTCCAGATCGCATTTTCCACTCGTTGATCATTCATGATTCTTCGAGAATGCTTGCCCGCCATTTTATAAAACATTGTGCCAAACGCGCAAAATACGGCAAGTGACAGAAGCATCTGAACCGCCGTCGCTGAGGGCAGCATGCGGTAGGCGATGATGCCTAACCGTGCCACATTGAAGCCTGCCAGCAGCCATACAGTGCCTGCGACAGCCAGCAGTGTCTCCTTTTTTACATAAAATAATGTATGATGTTTCATGCGTCCCTCAGCTTCTCGCAATTTTTTTTAGGGAAAGAATCAATAGAACGATGCCGATTCCTGTGAGGATGTGTCCAATGCCAGACATGCCAGAAATGGCCATGTTGGCTCCTGCAAACAGTGCAATGTCCAACACCTGTGTAATGCCACGCACAACCAGCATCACCGCCGTCAATGGCACCCCGATGTTGTAGAGCACAAGAAAAACGCGAAACTTCTTTTGCTCTTCCAGTTTAGCATGTGCTGCGAACAGCGCAACCAGCAGGAAAGTCATCATCCCCAGCAAAAACAGATGCGTATGCACCTTGCCCAACGCCGTCACACCGGTGAAGCCGTTCCACTTGGTGAATTCTCGATAAAACACACCGCCCACCATGGCAGCGATGGCATAGATCATTGCAAGATTCAGATATTTCTTCATGTCAGTTGCTTCCCTTCATTGCGCGATAGCCAATGGCTACCGTCCATACATAGGCGCAGGTTTTGGGGATCATCAGAATGCCCACAGCGGGTACGGCATCGGCGAACAGGACGACCGGAATATAGCAAGCGAAGCTCAACACAACCGTAAGCCAAAGCCAACGGAACGCCTGATCATTTTGCGCCCTTGCGCTGTGATAAAAAAGCACAATGATCAAAAGCCCCAACAGAGCAAACGGAATGTTGCGATAAATCCCCCATGAGAGCGGTGCACTGACGCTGGTCCACGCATTTTGTGGCATCAGACACAGCACAATGCGGCTGAACGCAAGAATGCAAACCACCGCTGTCAGTCCCGTGTGCCCGGTGGCAGAGTATCTCTTTCTCCAGATCGCGTAAAGGAGCACATAGAAAACTGTCATCGTAATAGAGGTCACCAGCTTTCCCACGCCAAGGGCGAAGGGATAGCTACCCAATCCGGTCGTGCACAGTGCCACTGCACGGGGGATCAGATGAAACGCATCCCCGCAGCCCAGCGTCACTGCCATTATCCCATACAGCAGATATTGCTGCTTTCCCCTGCTGTTTCTAATCATTAAAACGCCCAGTGTGACGACTGTAATCAGGTAAACGATATCAAATAGAGTTTCCATAATTGCCTGCATAAAATTATTTCCTTTCAGTGTATCCTTTGCTTCTCTGTGTGATGATAAAATTACGCTATGTGACGGCTTGGAATCAGTTGCCTTTCAAATGATCGCTTCTGCACCATTCCAACGTGGTGTTGCCGTGCCATGGGGGCGCAGATGCCGCTTGACGGCTGACACGACAACGCATCAAAGAAACGTGAAAGGGCCGACCATCTGCCATTCACAGACGGCAAGCCCTCATGACGACTTCATCCAACGAGTGTGTCGAGCTTTTGGGGAGGATTGCGTCAAAAGCGGAGTAAACCCAAACGCAACCCTTTGTTCTTGGGGCGCAAACCTGGATGGTTATTCGGAAAGCGCTCTTTTTTTGATTGCAGTAAAATATACAATATATCCAATAATAGCCAGAAAGATGCAAATGAGGATCACGGACTGAGGGCGCGTCACAAAGATGGAAAGGCTTCCGCCCGAGATCATCAATGTTCTGCGATAATTTTCTTCGATCAATTTACCCAGCACATAAGCCAGCACAAAGCCCGGCAGGGAGAAGTTGACTTTTGCCATGAAAAATGCCAGAGCCCCTAGCAGTACAGCCAACAGAACATCAAACACAACCCGATCGGCTGCAAAGACGCCCACCACCGATAACATTAACACCATCGGAATAAGGATATGGGTGGGGATCACCAAGGCACGCACAAAAATTGGTGTAAACACATGCCCGAGAAGATACATCACGATGGTCGTGAGCATAAACCCCACAAGAATGAGGCAGACCATGCTCGGGTTCTCGGTGAAGATGGCAGGTCCCGGCTTAATGCCATGGATAATGAACGCGCTAAGAACCAAGGCAACCACAGGCGTAGAAGGAATTCCAAACACCATCAAGGGAATCAGCTCACCGCCGACGCCAGCGTTATTGGCTGCTTCGGCAGATGCAATTCCTTCAGGGTTTCCGGTTCCGAATGGGGTTTTTCCTTTGGTGGAAGACATCTTTTCGGCTGCGGGATAGGTAATCCATGGCGCGGTCGCAGAGCCCAGTCCAGGAATGGTGCCAATGAAGGTGCCCAGCAGAGAGCTGACCAGAACGGTTTTGATCACTCCTTTAAACTCTGCCCATGAAAGCCTCACCTTGAGGCTTTCGCCCTTTGTGGCAACCGACGTATGGAGCGTCTCGCCGATCATGCCGATGATTTCAGGCAATGCAAAAACGCCAATGAGCATCGCTGTAATGTGAACACCGTCGGTGAGATACTGAGAACCCTGTGTAAAGCGATAGATTCCCCGAAACATATCTGTGCCCATCGTACTGATGGCCAGCCCCAGCATCACTGACATGAGGCCTTTGACAAGGTCCTTGGCCGAGATCGTGACCGCAATGCAAAGCCCGATGGCTGCAATGAGAAAGTACTCTGGCGTTGCCAGCTGCATGGCCAAGGTCGCGATCGGTTGAGCCAGCAGAAGCACAATCAGTGCGCCGATGATTCCACCAATGGTAGAGGAATACAGAGAATAAGCCAATGCCTTGCCGGGCATGTTTTTTTTTGCCATTGGTGCACCATCAAACAAAGTGACGACGGCGCCGGGCGTCCCGGGGACTGACAAGATAATAGAAGAAATGGAGCCGCCGTAATTGGCGGCCTGAAAACCAGAAAGCAGCAATAAAATCCCGGAAATGGGTTCCATATTGTAGGTAAACGGTAGGAGCATCACCATCGCGAAGGCAGCGCCCAGACCAGGCAGTGCTCCAATCAGCATTCCCACAAAGCCACCGACAAATAAAGCGACGATATTATTGAGCGTAAACAGGGCCGCAGGATCGAAATGAGTCAGATAGGATAACACAAGAGCACCTCCTATATTAGAAATCAATCTGCATCGCACGGTAGAAGACGGCGTATACCAAGGCCATAAAGCTCAAACTGAGCACAAGGTACAGCGGAATATTCTTTTTCCATTTGCCACGCTCAGTAAAATACAACAGCGCAACCATCAGAAAAATTGCTCCGCAAATATAGAACTGGCCAGTGATCCACCATGCAGCAATGAAAACAACCAGCATTGCCGTTACGATTGACATTTTTTTAAGATAGGGGATGCGAATGACATCACTTTTTGCTTTTTCAGTTTTAATGTAGAGGTAATAGATATCTCGTGCAGCATTATAAAGACTCAGAACGATCAGGCCAATACCGATTATGTTTGGGAAAGAAGACGGATTGGCAAAATCGGTCTTCTTGACAGGAAGTTGGGCCGCCTGATACAGATAGATGCTACCCAATAGAATGAAAAACGCCGAAAACAACAGGGACGCTTTCCGTTTCTCCATACAATCCCTCTTCTTCTGGTATTGCGGGAGAGGACGAACCCCTCCCGCATCATGGCATCCACGGCACTAAAATCATTATTTTAGGATTCCCTTGGCTTTCAGATAGACCGTCATGTCTTTCAGCTCTCCCTCATACAGCGCAAGGCACTCGTCAGGACTCTTGTATTGCAGATTAAGGGGAATGGCCTCATAAGCGGCAATCGTTTCCGGGTCCTCGATGGCCTTTTTGAACGCCTCCACCAAGATCTTTGTCAGATCATCGGGAAGGCCGGCGGGTGCTGCTATGTCAAAGTGCATATAGCGAATTGCGAAATCGACGCCCAGCTCCATGACGGTTGGCACCTCAGGGAAAATGGGCACGCGCTCTAACGTAGCAGTCATCATAATTTGGGATTGGGATTTGTCGTAGTTCAGCGGCCACATGACCACCGCATCCACAGTTCCTTGATACATGGCGGTCAGGGCATCGTTTGAAGATGCGAAGGGGACCGCAGTCATAGGACAGCCGGTAGCCGCTGCCAATTCATCGACCAGAAGTTCCTGTGAGCTTCCGGCCGCCATAATTCCCATGGAGAAGGGTTTGGACGGTTTTGACTTCCAGAAGGCCATCAGCTCTTGTGGCGTTTTGTAGGGTGCGTTCAACGGAACGGCAATCATTTGCGAGTTGTCCATAAATTGACAGATCGGCGTAATATCGGAAATCTCGCACTTGACATTCTGAAGCAGGGGAAACGTTGTAACATTTGTCCCAGAAATGACGCCCAGAGTATGTCCATCCGGCTTGGCTTTAATGAGCTCTTGAACCCCGAGCTGTGAGCCGGCACCGGGTTTGTTGAGGACCACAACAGTAGCATGATTGGGCAAGTATTTGGGAAGGGTTTTGAGCAGCAGCCGCACTGCGGTGTCGCTTTGTCCACCTGCAGCAAAGGGAACGATGATTTCAATCGGTTTGGAGGGGAAATCAGCATGGGTGGTATTTGGCACCGCACCACCGGATCCAGCCGCCGTGGCGTCAGATGAGACAGAGCCCTTTCCGCTACAGCCTAAGATCATGGAGAGTGTCAGGCACATCACCAGAAGCCGCGTCATCTTGTGCTTCATGAATATCGCTCCTTACATTCAAATATGCAGTTCGCATTCCTTCTGAAATCCACAGGATGCACAACAGGAATCATACCCGAGCTGCCACCAACGCCACAATATGACCGATGATCTGTTCCGGAAGATGGTAGAATGTATCGCAGCAATCAGCATAGACCAGCCGGATAATATCCTTCAAATCCGCATCCGAAACTTTGAGATCTGCAAAATAAGTACGCAAGCCGCACTCCTCCCGGAACTCATCCAGATAGTGCAGGACACGGTCAAAGCATTTCTGCGCACTCGCATCCCTTGGTACGCCAATGATATCGGCAAACTCACCAATACGAGGTAGATACCATTCCGGCATACAGCGCATGACCGCAGGTGTCACCACTGCCAACGCATCCCCATGTGCAATGTGATACTTGGCTCCCAACGCATGGGCGATGTTATGCATTGGACAGCCCCCAAAGGTCTGACCAAAGGCAGAAATCGCCAAGCACTCGCCAATGAGCATCATTTCCCGCGCCTGTAGATTGTCACCTGATTTCACCGCCACAGGCAAATATTCAATCACTTTTTTCATGCCTGCAATCGCATGGCTGTCAGCCACTTCGTTGGCTTTCTTTGAAAAGAAGGCCTCCATGCCATGACAGAGCGCGTCAAACCCAGAATCCGCCGTCGGCTTGGGTGGGAGCGAAACTGTATAGTCAGGATCCAGCAAGGCACAATCGGCGCCCAAATATTGATGCATGAGCGCAGATTTTATGCCTGTGCGTTCATCAAAGATCACTGCGGTGGTGGAGACCTCAGAACCGGTTCCTGCTGTGGTTGGAATGAAGATCTTTGGCATCCGAAAGCGTTTGGCAGTGGGAAAGAACTCTGAAACGATCCCGTTGTCAATCATTTGATAAACATCATCGATGCCTTTTTCCTTCAACCACAAAATCGTTTTTGCAGTATCGATTACGCTGCCGCCGCCCAAAACCAAAATCGAGTCACCCGCGACCTCATTAAAATAGGCCAAACCTTTATTGATGCAGCTGCATTTTGCATCGGGCTCAACGTCCGAAAAGATGCCTACTAATTGTGTCATATCACCGGAAGACTGAAAGCAGCTGGCCAGACGATTTGCTAACCCCAGATGCAACAGCACATGATCAGTGAAGAGTACACAGCGCTTGGCTCCCATCGAATTGAGCAGTGATGGCGCTTGTGCCGCCGCACCGCTTCCACACATGACAAAGGACTGTCGAATTGCGAATTGAATAAGACTCATCGTGTGACGCTTCCCTTCAAGTAAATTTCAGGTAATCGTAAGAGCTTAGGCACCATCCACAACGTGTTTTCATGACTTGCCGCTACAGCAGCTGTAGGCATCACCTCTGCAGTGCGGCATCATGCGCAGACTTGCTGATCTTCCAACCCTTGTGCCGGCCTTTCCGAAAACATTTCCGAAGAGGGGGCAATGCCAAAGCAGGGCGCAACCATGGAATTTTCTTTGATTGAGAATGTTACTGCATTCCTCCTGCTGCTCTCCTTGGTGCGGTTCTCAATGGCCATGGATAGCTGGATGGATTGACAGCGCGACGCCGACCGTGATCTCAAAAGCGGCTTCTCTTTTGGCAACCTTGTTAGCCTTTCTCTGCATTGATTTCATTGGCAACACTCCCTCAGCTTTGATTATGATGAATGGGTTCTATCGGATCCATGATTGCTCAATTGATGGGGGCGACAATCCGCAGACTCCCACAGACTGTGCCTGTCATGTGCCGCATCCACCATTGCGGATCAACCAGGGCCATACAGCCTGGCTGGATGGGGACTGTCAACCGTCTGGATTGAGATGCTCTGACGCATTGTCGTTTAGGCATATGGTTGTAGTAATACAATAAAACTTCTTCACTTATTCATCGTATTATAGCAATTATTGTTCCTTATTGTCAAGATATCCTGCCGCACGGTTTCTTGCCTTTCATATTCTGCTCAAAATCGAACAAACGCACAGCCTCCCAAAATCTATGGGGACTTGTGCTTCGGCCTTGTTGGACTGTAATATGTTAACCATAATGCAGATTCCCTGCTGGTTAGAACAATCAGATGCTGTATCTTGGCATATGGTCGATCTATTTTTCGTGTCTCAGCAAACTGGGG
Source organism: Oscillospiraceae bacterium (assembly GCA_036655815.1). Classification (GTDB taxonomy): domain Bacteria; phylum Bacillota; class Clostridia; order Oscillospirales; family Ruminococcaceae; genus Yanshouia. Next base: position 1,286 of record JAVVPJ010000017.1, on the reverse strand, counting down.
ACAGCGGTTCAAGGGGAAGATGAAACGCAAAAAATATTCTAAGGATAGATGCCAGAGCATGGTTGCGGAAGCAATGCCGTGCGGTGGCCATGAACAAAATCAGAACAATTGTACGGATGCTGTACACCAAATTGAACAATTTGTGCGCACAATCGTGATCTGTATTTGATGATCTTCAACAGCTTCTGGTTCCGACCTGCACATACCGGTCGTTTCCCCCATTCGGTACCATGGGCGCGGATGTGGGCCCCTGTGTCTGCTATTTTCTCTTTCATTGCGCCCAAGAGCTTTGCCGTTGCCCTAATATAACGTGCGGCGAATCATTTCTAGAAGCACGGCACAGGAGTCCTTTCGCTGCACCAGAAGAGACAACAGCCCGGACAGTACAAACTCCACAAACCCGGAGGGTGTAAATGTTCCGTTAAACGCATTCTGCCGCACTGCCTGATCCTGCTTGAGCACTGCCAACATTTCGTTTTCCATGGAGCGGAAGTATTGTGCCATCATTTGACGGGCCTGTCCCTTGTCGTGGCTCGCGAATCCGATGGAGTGAGCAGTTAGAAAATTAGGATAGGCTGTCTGTCTTTCTTTTACGCGCTCAAAAATCTGTTGCACATCATCCAGAAATGTCAGTCTCGTCTCACAGGGCGGCTGAAAAATGTCCATCCATACGCTTTCGATGGTTGCAATCACCAAGTCGTTTTTAGACGGAAAGTAATTGTAAAGTGAGCCCAATGCAACATTGCATCTCTGTGCCACCGTGCGCATATTCAAAGAGGACAAACCATCCTCCGAAACCAGTTTTCTGCAAATCCGCAGAATTTCCTCCTTGGAGGTTACCGAGGGTTTCACAAAATCACCTCTATCTGAACAGCGTTCATTATAACGTCGATCGTGCTGCCTGTCAAGAGATTCCTTCTGCCTTGGCTCTCTTGCCTCACCATTCCAACCCATGCGATCAGCAGTGCCCTTCGGCCGATGACCGGGCAAAATTCATGCTTTGAACGGCGTTGTCTCTGTTGAGCATCCTGCTTTTGTGCAATGGGCGCAGCACATGAAAATGCCGCCCTTCGTCCAAAGACAAGAGGCGGCATTGGGAACATCATGCGACTAATAAATACTTCTTGCTGTATAGGTGGTATGCAGCAGGTGATGCGCCTTGTGAGAGCCGGGCTTTTCAAGGTAAGTCTCATACAGCTCCTTGATGACTGGGTTCTCATGGCTTTTGCGCAGATGCATACCGGCATCCTCAGCATAGAGCGCGTGCGCCCGCAGCGTACGAAGAT
>JAVVPJ010000016.1:0-11044 GCA_036655815.1 Oscillospiraceae bacterium | reverse complement strand
CTGGAACGTTTCATGAATTTTCTCTTCGCAATGCGCATCGGTTACATAGCCGCCCCAGAAACTTTGGCGCAGCTTTTGTTGTAACGCTGAATCAATTTCATAGCGGCGCGTTTGCTGCAATTTTTGCATCATCTCAGCAACAGCATTACAATCCCGCTCGGTGAGTTCAAAAAGCAGACGTTCCAGATTTGATGACACCAGAATGTCCATTGATGGGGATAGCGTAGTATAAAATGTGCGGTTTGCGTCATAAACGCCTGTGCGAATAAAGTCAGTCAGTACATTGTTGCGATTGGAGGCGCAGATCAGCTGGTTGATCGGCAGGCCCATGCGCATCGCATAGTAACCAGCCAAAATATTGCCAAAATTCCCAGTCGGCACCACAAAATTGACTTTTTCCCCCATCATCAGATCTCCACAGCCCACCAAGTCTGCATAAGCGGAAAAATAATAAACAATCTGCGGTGCCAGGCGTCCCCAATTGATGGAGTTTGCGCTTGACAGTACTGTATGATGCTGATCCAGCGCTTTGATTATGGCATCATCAGTAAAGATGCGCTTGACCTCACGCTGTGCATCGTCAAAGTTTCCCTCAATGGCAAAGACAGAAACATTCCCCCCCTTTTGGGAAGTCATCTGTAAGCGTTGCATGGGGCTGACCCCCTCATTGGGATAGAAAACTGCGATTTTAACACCTGCGATATCCCGAAATCCCTCCAACGCAGCTTTTCCGGTGTCTCCCGAGGTGGCCACCAGAATCATCACCTGCTTGCCATCAAGCGCTCGATCTGCCGCAGTCACCAAAAGACGGGGCATGAGCTGCAATGCCATATCTTTAAAAGCGCAGGTCGGCCCATGATAGAGTTCTAGGATATACCGTCCATCTGAAAGATCGGAGAGCGGAGCTACCCAGTCTTCCTCAAAGACGTCGTTGGTGTAAGCATCTTCAATGGCAGTGCGCAATTCCCTGAGAGAGAAATCGCTCAAATAGAGACTTAACACCTTGAGGGCCCGCTCTGTATACTCCCGTGAGGCCAGCGATTCGATCCATTCATGCCCAACCGACGGAATTTCATTTGGAACATAAAGACCGCCTTCGGGAGAAAGACCATTGGCAATGGCCACCGAGGAGGAAACACGCAGTGTGCTGTCTCGCGTACTGGTATATTGCATACTTTCACTTCCCTGTTTTGATTTAAGCTCTACAGACTCTAAAAAGTCCTTGAGCATGATCATGCCAATTGGCAGAGCACTGTCTTCTGCGGAAGTTGTTCTGAAACTTTGAAAACCATTAATACCAATCATCCATACAATTTGCATCATTCAATTCAAAGGCACCCTTGATGTGCTGATAACAAGGTGCTCTCCCATATTCCGATGCAAAGACCTCAAAAACGTCAAAACGAGGTTGTAGTTCACATGGATTTTCCTGCCAATAGCAAATAGCGGAACGGATCAGCCGACGTTGCTTAAGGCGTGTCACAGCCTCGGCCGGACGTCCAAATGCGTCACCCGAGCGGGTCTTCACCTCGATAAAAGCCAGTATCCCCTCTTTTCTTGCTACAATATCCAATTCTCCACCCTGCATATGCCAATTGCGTGCCAGAATGAAATAACCATTGCGACGCAAGACATCAACGGCATAGTCCTCTCCCCACGCCCCGAGAATCTTTTGATTGACCTCCACACTCATAGGGTGATCCCCTTCTGGTGCAGATTTTTTAAAAAGCTTCTGCGGTGCTCAGGTAGAATTCCATAACGTGCAATGGCGGCATAGTGTTCTGTAGTCGGATAGCCCTTATGCTTTGCAAATCCATATTCTGGATGCTGAACATCTAGCGCAATCAGAAGGTGATCCCGCGTAACCTTCGCAAGAATAGAGGCTGCTGCAATGCATGCGGCTTTACCATCTCCTCCAACCAGCATCTGCGTTTCAAAGCCAAGCAAAGGATCTCGGTTGCCGTCTACCAACGCCAGAGAAGGCGTCATACCCAAGCCGGCAACAGCGCGACGCATTGCCAGAAAGGTTGCCTGCAAAATGTTCAGCGCATCAATCTCGCGCTCATCGGCCAGACCCACGTACCACGCTATAGCCTGCTGGGTAATCAGGGTATAAAGCTGTTCGCGTTTTAGTGATGTCAATTTTTTGGAATCGTTGAGACCCGGAATGCAAAGGCTGTCCGGCAAAACAACGGCTGCCGCTGTGACGGGTCCAGCCAGTGGGCCGCGGCCTGCCTCATCGATACCGCATATAACACCATAGCCCTTTGCGTGTAGGGCGCGTTCCACCTCATAGAGGTTGACAGGGATTATCATGCGCGCTCTTCCGGTGCTTCGAGCGAAATGCGTCCCAATTTTCCACCGCGAAACTCATCAAGCAGCATGACAGAGGCGCGCAGCAGGTCGGTTTTACCACCGGCCAGACGCATCCCCCGCTTTTGGGCAATACGCTCAAGCAGCACAAATCCCTCTCCCTCCTCATCTTCCAGAATGTAGCGAGCTGCTAAACATCCGGGATAGCGATTGGCCAGCAAGCGGCAGAGTGATGCAGCCAATTCCTCGGTGTCGAGAATGGAATCACGCACCGCGCCTGTATAAGCCAGATTGCGTCCTACGCGGGTATCTTCAAACTTCGGCCACAATACCCCCGGCATATCCAGCAGCTCCATACCGTCATCCAACTTAATCCATTGACGTCCTCGTGTGACGCCGGGACGATCCTCAACGCGGGCACGGCGGCTGCCAGCCAGTCGATTGATGAGCGATGACTTGCCTACATTGGGAATTCCCACCACCATCAGACGCAGCGGACGATTGACAATCCCTTTTTGAGCCAGACGTGCCAACTGCTCAGATGTCTCCTCGCGCAGGGTCGCCGGCAAAGCGGAAAGTCCCTTGCCGCTACGGCAATCAACTGCCAGTGCAGCAATCCCCCGTATACGAAAAAACTCCTGCCAGGCACGCGTCGCGCGGTCATCGGCGAGGTCGGATTTATTTAGCAAAATAATGCGCGGCTTGCGACTAATCAAATGATCGATTTCCGGGTTGCGACTGCTTTTAACGATACGAGCATCACGGACTTCAACCACTGCATCCACGAGTGGCAGACTCTCACGCATCAGTCGGCGGGTCTTGGCCATATGGCCGGGAAACCATTGAATGATCTTTTCCTGTTCGGCCACCGTTAAGCCCTCCTTATTTTTAGCTGTTATTGATAGAGACTCCCGAAGGAGCCAAACGGAAGGATACGCACCCATGCTTTGCCCAACACATAGCGCTCATCCACTGTTCCAATGGCAGTTGAGCGACTGTCCAACGAGCCGTTTCGATTGTCCCCCATGACAAACAGCTCTCCCTCCGGCACAATAATGGGAAATTTTACATCATAGTACAGATTGGTAGGGGTATTGATATACGATTCATGGAGCGCTTTCCCATCCACCATCACCAATCCGGAATCGAAGTCAATGTCAACGCTCTGATTGGAGGTAGCAATGATGCGCTTGACAAGAGGTTCATTTTCCCGATTGGGCTTGGTAACGACGATAATGTCTCCTTGCTTGGGCTGATAAAACAGTCTGGATACTACCAGCATATCTCCATCTTGCAGTGTCTGCAGCATAGACTTTCCACTGACCACTGACGTGCGTGCAACAAAGGTAAACAGCAGCACCACACAAGCGATTGTAATCACCCCACACTCTACCCACTCATACATCTCACCAAACAACTGTTTGGGAGGCTTGGGCGCGTTGCAATCCGCTTCTTGCGTAGGAGAAAATCCTTTCTTTGGCAATTCGGGCATTGTCTGCTCCTTTCTTCGAATTCACGTCTCGCAGGCGTGAAGCACAGGGGGTGTCCCAAAATGCAACCGTTGCATTTTGAGACACCCCCTCGTTTAGTCGGCTTTTATTTGCCCGCCTCGCGAACACGTGCGGACTTGCCCACGCGACCACGCAGATAATAAAGCTTACCGCGGCGGACGCGTCCCTTACGAATCGTTTCAACGTTTTCCACGATCGGGGAATGCAATGGGAAGACTCTCTCAACACCGACGCCGTGAGATAGGCGGCGAACGGTAAATGTCTCCTGAATGCCACCATGTTTTTTGGCGATCACTGTGCCCTCAAACATCTGAATTCTGGAACGTTCGCCTTCTTTGATGCGCACACTGACACGCACTGTGTCTCCAACTTCGACCTTTGGGGGTTCTTTCTTCAGACAGACACTTGAAAAATAATTAAGAGCATCCATTTCTTGTGATTTCCTCCTTGTTTTTCAGACATTCATTCCCGTTTGGAAAGCAAACGGCAGAGGACTGTCAGCTTTTCAGTTTTGGCCGTAGGCCAACACGAAACCCCGCCGCAAAGAGAGCAGCGATTACATGCCTCACTATAATAGCATAATGGCAACGATGATGCAAGCAAAAAATATGAGATTTTTTCAAAGAAGTGATCATTTATCGCAATTGGGGTTGACAATTCCCCTTCACACTGATATATTTTATCTGTTATGCTTTGCCTGCAACACGGTACAAGCTGACCATCCTTGCTCCGCGCATCGCCGCGGGGCCATATGTCCAGAAGGAGGTGTACAAAAATGGCAAAAAACACCGCGAACTATGAGACAATTGTGATCTTCAATGTACAGAAGGGCGAGGAAGGCATCCTTGCACTGGTTACGAAGTTCAAAGATCTCATTGCCGCAAACGGCACCATTACCAACGTAGAAGAATGGGGCAAGCGTAGACTTGCATATCCTATTCAGGATGAAAACGAAGGTCATTATTTGTTTGTGGAGTTTACCAGCGCTCCAGAATTTCCCGCCGAGCTTGACCGTATCTACAAGATTACGGACGGCGTGCTGCGTTCCCTCATCATTGTGAAAGATGAAAAGTAAGGAGGGAACGGCATGTATAATAAGGCGATTCTAATCGGCAGACTCGTAGCCGATCCTGAGATGCGCACAACCCCACAGGGTATTAATGTCGCAACCTTCCGTTTGGCAGTCGACCGTCCATTCTCCAAAGGCAGTGAAAAGAAGGCCGACTTCATTAACATCACCTGCTGGCGTGAGCGTGCTGAATTCGTCTGCAAGTATTTTGCAAAGGGTCGAGCAATCGGCGTCGATGGTTCGATTCAGACGCGGGAATATAATGACAAGGACGGAAATAAGCGCTACGCCTTTGAGATTGTAGCTGATCGAGTCTTTTTCGTCGAATCCAAGGGCGCTGTGGCCGCTTCGGGCAACGCCCCTCTCACCCCCCACGCTCCGACCGGTGGCGTTTCATTTGCCAGCGGTTCGGCGGGTGACTTTGAGGTAATTGATGGAGATGACGATCTCCCCTTTTAGGAAAACACTTCACAACAACAGGTAAGGAGTTGAAAAACTTGGCTTTTGATCGTAATGAGAATCGTGACTCCAGACCGCGCGGACGCAAGAGCAGAAAAAAAGTTTGCGCTTTCTGTGTTGACAAGATCCACGACATTGACTATAAGGATATTCCCCGTTTGCGGAGATACCTCTCTGACCGTGGAAAGATTGTGCCCCGTCGCGTAACCGGCGCTTGTGCGCGCCATCAACGTCAGCTTACGCTGGCCATCAAACGCGCCAGACATTTGGCGTTTCTCCCCTACGTAACTGATTAATCTCTTTTTGAGTATTATGCCGCCTGACTCCGTTTTTGGAATGGGGTCAGGCGGTATTTTTATTTGTGACAGCATTTCCAACACTCCAGTGTTTATCAGATTTTCAAGTGTGTATTTTTTGCTTCTGACACGATAATACTGCCCCCAATCGCAGGATAACGATCCTACCATTGGGGGCAGTATTGCAATGCTAATTTATTTTTATGAATTCTGTTCAGCAATCATTGGCATGCTCCCGCCTGATGCATCCCCAGATGCTGCGGGTGTCAAGCTGTGACGGCCTACACGTAACGTCACCATATCTGTGGTGCGATAAAGAATGCTGTCATTTTCCCGACTGGCCCAAATCACCGTTCCATCTGTCACCGAAAGATCAACAACCTCCTCAATGACATACCGAATCTCCTGCCCTTCAAGCAGTAGCGCCGCCTCTTCAATCGTTTGATCTAGCACATGGGGCATGGTAGTGCGCTCACTTCCCTTACTCACCCACAGTGTAATCAAGTTGTCTGAGTCATTGAGTGTGGCGCCTACCCGTGGCTCTTGCCGCACAATGACCCCAGCCGGAGCCGTCTCAGAAAAAATCATCTTAGGTCTAAAGGTGAAAAGCTGTAAAAAGAGGGGATCGACCAGTACTTTTTCAATGCTCATATCCACAAGATCCGGTACGACGATACCTGGCTGATGGAGCGTGGATGGCATATCAGAAGACGAAGGATAAGAGGATCCCGCCTGCATCATGCTGTCTACATTTGACTCAGAACTATCCCCTGGCCCAATCAAGAGTTTGATGGAACGAAGCGAAAGCAGAATGACCAACAGAATGATTCCAACGGCCAACAGGGCCGTCCTCCAGTACTGTCGATAGGTAGATGAAATTCTGATGGCAGATTCACTGCGCTTTTGAATAGGCAGTTGATAGGTCATCGTTCCCTCGCCCGGCCCATGCAAAAGTGCAGCCCAAAATTCATCGACTGTGCGATAGCGGTTGCGAATGTCAACCGAGAGTGCCGTCATCAAGGCGTTGGAAACATTTTCGGGAATCTGACTTGCAACCGACTTTGCAGACGTCAGCTCCCGACCCTGCCCCCGCTGCCGCCATTCGACCGGCGTGGTTCCGGTCAGTGCACGATAGCACACAGCTGCGATAGAATAGACATCAGTCCAGCTTCCCTGCCAACTGTTGGAGGAATACTGTTCAGGAGCACTGTAGCCAAAGTAGAGTGTGGAATCGATCTCACTGCCAGCCGTACGCGCTGCCGGAATGCAAAATCCGGACAGTAGAAAGGATTCCCGCTCTCCAACCAACAGCGTTTCCGGGGAGATTCCCCGATGATAGATACCATTGGCATGCATCCGTACAATCGCTGCAACCACAGGCGCCAGGGCGCGTTTGAGTTCAGGCCAATTCATCTGTTGCTGTCGCGCCAAAAAATCATCCAGTGTCTCCATCGGAAGATATCTCGAGACGGCATAGACCGTATTGTACTGCCGCAAAATGTCAAAAGGTCGAAATAATACACTGTCAGCGCCAAGGCCGGCCAGATATTCATAAAGCTCCTCGAAGTCGGAGGCCAGTGATTTATATTGAACCTCGCATCCGGCCAGCACCGATACGCTGCCGTTCTCCTCACGTCGCATAATGGCAGACGCAAAAAATTCGCGAATTTCCAATTGCGTTTGGTCGACCAGATCACGCCCCATATAAACAACCGTTTCTCCGCAGGAGGATACCTGCCGTGTCAGTTCATAACGCCCGTTAAGGGCTCTCTGCATCCCATTTTGTTCCATCCCTCTTTCCTCCCTGCTCTCGTTTCTGCAATGATCTGATCCTTATCATGCCTGATTGTTGCATTTCTTGCAAGCAAGCATCTTTCCAAACGCAGCAGCATCGGAAGGAAGCAATCACCCTTTCTGCGCACAACAGGTAGATGCACCTACCTCTTTCTCTGTGCGTAATGGGGCTGTGGCCTCAATATAGTGAATTGCCAGCCCTTGGCTGCGAAACATTTGTTCGTGCTCGGTCTGAACAGCCGCCGCAGGGTGATCTGCGGGGAGATCGGCCTGCACCGTAAGCAGCGAAAATTCACTTTCTATGAAATACTGCAAGGTGTCTTCAAATAACTCGTCATCGTCAGTTTTGAAGAATAAATGCGCATTTTCTCCCAGAAAAGTTGTGTATTTTTTCAATTGTCTTGTGTGGGTCAAGCGATGTTTATGGTGGCGGGCTTTGGGCCATGGATTGCAAAAATTGATATATACCCGCTCAACCGCATCCAGCGGCCCCAACGATTCTGTAATACACTCTATTTCATAAATCGCCAGACGCAGATTGTCAATCGGCTGTTCCTGTGCCAGAGCCTCTGCCTTGCGTTTGGCCAGCACCAAAACTTCACTCTTCAGATCAATGCCCAAAAAGTTGACATCGGGGTGCATACGGGACATGGTGGCCAAAAACGCGCCCTTTCCACAGCCCAGCTCCAGCCATAGCGGTGCGGGGTGTGCAAAGGCCTCCTGCCATCGATTTTTTAATAATGACGGCTGATCAACCACAAAATCGCATGCTGCTAACTCCGGACGCGCCCATGGCTTTTTTCTCATGCGCATAAATACATATCTCCCTGTCACTGAATTGCTCTTTTTCATACCCGTTCTGAAACTCAGCGAAAATATTGTCCTCTCTTGTTCCACATGGGTCGCAAAAATTTTTCTCACTGATTGGCAAATGAATGCTATTTATGTTACAATAATACGACAACATATAAAAACTTCATATAGGGGAATGTGTATGACACGATACCGTACTGCCACCTACGTGCCAAACAACCAGCTTGTTACAGTCAGACTGTGCTTGGGAACGGCTTTGTCTCTGGTTCTGATGGGATTTCTGTGCAATACCCCCCGCGAAGTTGCGCAAGGACTTTTGTCCTATGTACGCTGTTCGGATGTTTTGATCACTGACTATTTTGTGGTGGGTAACACAGGCGCTGCCTTCGTCAACTCCGGTCTGGTCATGCTGATGTCGATTGTTTTGGCCATCAAGGTCAAAACATCATTTACGGGCAGCACCGTAGCCATGCTCTTTTTAATGGCAGGTTTTGCATTGTTTGGCAAAAACCCTGTCACCATTCTGCCTTTTTTTCTAGGAGTGTGGATCTACTGCCGCATTCACGCCCAGCCCATGTCACGGTATATCAACGCAGCTCTTTGCTCAACTACACTGACCCCCGTCGTTACAGAGTTGATGCGTGCCCCCGGTCTGCCCAAGCCGCTGAATCTCTTATGCGCCGCAGGCGCGGGAATCTTGATGGGTTACCTCATCATTCCGCTGGCTGATCATGCATTCTCAGCACACATGGGCTATACACTGTTTAATTATGGATTCGCAGGTGGCATGATGGCCCTGCTAATTGCTTCTGTCGTCAAGGCCATGGGATTCGAGGTTGCCACGCGCAACATCTGGAAAGTTGGCTTTGACGGGCGTGTGCTCGCATTTTTACTGTGCTATGTTGCTGCGCTGTTGCTGTTTGGATTGTGGCTGTCCGGATGGCATTGCACTGCTGCCATCCGCATCCTTCGTCACTCTGGACGTGCGCCCACGGACTTTATTTTCACTGATGGCATTGGCGCCGCCATGGTCAACATGAGCATGATGGGGCTGATGTCCATCGGCTATATTTTACTCATCAAGGGCGACTTCAACGGGCCTGTTGTGGGTGCTATTCTAACCTCAATCGGCTTTGGTGCAGCGGGAGCGCATCCTCGCAATGCTGCGCCGGCCATGGCAGGCGTTTATCTGGCCTCGCTGGTCATGGTTCATGTTCCGGGCGACCCCGGGATGCAGTTGGCCGCGTTATTCAGTACGGCGCTGGCGCCTATTGCAGGAGAATTTGGCTGGTATTTTGGCGTCATCTCAGGTTTTTTTCATACCGCTGTCGTGTTGTCCGTGGTCACACCCTGCGGTGGTTATAATCTATACAACAATGGATTTTCGGCTGGTTTGGTCGCTATGATTATGGTTGGGCTCATCCATGGCTTATCCACAAAGAAACACCGCAAAAATCACTGAGCGTACGTTTTGTGTTTGCTTCCCAATGTCGGCGTGTTCGCCTGGCGGCAGATGTTTGCTTCACTGATTTGGTTTCATCAGCTGGGATACCGTTTGACGAATGACACGTTCACCCTCTATGGGATCATTGAGCTTGAGTACACTCTGCTCAATGGGACAGATTCCGTTTCCCGCTCGATCGGAAATCATTGGCACCAGCGTGCCAAACTCATGTGGAATTTTCCAAAAAGTCAGGTAGCGTTCGGCTGCTTGGCTCATAATCTTACCGTAGACCTTGCACACACCGCCTCGCACCATCAGCATAGCGGCCCCTTTGCCAACCACCTGATCGGCAGCTTGGGCCTCGCACAGATCCTCTGGATGCCGGTCTAACGCTTCCAGCAGTAGCTGAACGCCAATCCCTCTCCGTGCTGTGATCAACAATCCTTTTCTCGCCAGCACCAAGGCATAGCCACCGTGCATCAATGCCTCCTGTTCCTTCATCCAAACACCTCCCACCATGATGTGATTTTATTATTGTACCATTAAGGTGACTTTTTGAAAAGGGGTTTGCGTCAGCCTAAGCGCATTTTAACTGCCAGACCCATTAAAATGATACCTCCCAAAATTTGTGCCCATTGGCCGGCATGTACACGCAGCACACTGCCTAAGTGATGCCCTGCCGCACAAACCACAGCGGTAACCAGCCCGATCAAAACCGCTGTAGGCGCAATGCGATCCAGAACGCCGTACAGTCCAACGCCAATTGACAATGCATCCAGACTGGTCACAATGGACTGTGTACACAGTCCCACCGCACCAATTCCGGGTTGTTTGTTCACTTCTTGGGCATGGAACGCTTCTGACAGCATTTTTAACCCCAAAAGGGATAAAATGACTCCGGCAACCCGATTCCCGTTTGTTGATAGTCCTTGGGCCAGATTCCTTGCTGCAAAAAAGCCCAACGTCGGCATCAGACCCTGCGCAAATCCAAAGCAAATGACAGTTTGCATGCAGTCAGCCCGCTTGTTTTTAGGTGATGCTGCAATCCCTCTTGCCACTGCCACCGCAAAGGCATCCATCGAAAGAGCCAAGGCCATGAACAGCAGCCAAGTGTATTCCATTGCCGTTTGTGACCCCCTTTTTTTCTTAATTATATGGTGTTCTGATGACAATTAAGCTATGTTCACAAATTATTGATGATAAGCGCACACGGTTGCGATAGAATGACACTGTTAAACGACTGGAGGGGATCAGGTCTTGTTTGGGTATATCAGGCCCTGGGAACCCGAATTAAAAGTAAGTGAGCTTGACACTTACAAAGCAATATACTGCGGCGTTTGCCGTC
>JAVVPJ010000015.1:0-11129 GCA_036655815.1 Oscillospiraceae bacterium | reverse complement strand
TACGCTGTTGATCGCGGGAACCGATCTGTCAGCGGGTCGGATGGTAGGCCTTGCGGCCGTGATTTCCACGTCGATGCTCCAAAACATCAACTATGGCAATCGATTTTTCCCCGATCTGCCAGTGCTTCCGGTCATTCTTCCAGTGTTGCTGGCAGTGGTTGCTTGCATGATCTTCGGTGTGCTCAACGGATTTCTGGTCGCTAAATATGACATGCATCCCTTCATTGCGACGCTGGCGGTGCAGGTGATTATTTATGGAGTTTGTTCGCTCTATTTTGATTTGCCGCCCAACCGGTCGCAGCCAATTGGAGGTGTGCGTGATGATTTTGCCGCATGGGGACAAACCAAATATCTGGTGGTGGAGAATGCCGCCGGCAAAACCGTTTTTCCCGGAATTTCCATTCTGATTCCCATCGCACTCATCGTCACCGGTGTGATTTGGTTTGTACTCAACAAAACGGTATTTGGCAAGAATGTCTATGCCATCGGTGGAAACCGTGAGGCAGCCGTCGTCTCGGGCGTCAATGTATTCAAAACCATTATGGGAATCTTTATCCTTGCATCCTTCCTTTATGGTACTGGAGGCGTGTTAGAGGCAGCCAGAACAGCTGGTGCAACCAACCAATATGGCGCGGGGTATGAACTCGATGCCATTGCGGCCTGCGTGGTGGGCGGCGTATCGCTCAATGGTGGAGTCGGCCGCGTGGGCGGGATTGTATCAGGCGTCTTGATTTTCTCCGTGATCCAGTATGGTTTGCAATTTATCAATGTTTCACCGATGTGGCAGCAAGTGATTAAGGGACTGATCATTGCCGTCGCGGTTGCCATTGATCTCTCTAAGTACCGAAAAAAATAGCGCCGAGTTGAATCAAAGGTCAGATGGGGGAATGAGATCCCTATGACAGCATGCGTAGGCGCTCACTTTGGGAGGCTCTGCGGAATCATTGCCGCAAGCAAAACAGCGGATGGGCCAAAATTTTTCTGGCTATCATACAAAAAATCCGCTTCTCTCGCCGTGTGGCTGTGATAAGCGAATCTTTTAGATTTTATCAATTATCGTAAGATTTGTCACTGATAATGTTAAAGTGATTTCGGCCAGCCGACTTGACGATATAGAGCGCATTATCGGTGAGATGATAGAGGGCATCATAGCTCATTGTACTGTTTGCAATGGCCGCGCCGATGCTCAAGGTGACTGGTACTGGCCAATGTGAGGAATGGGCTGCAATTTCGCACTGCAGTGCACGACATTTTTTCTCGACCGCGCTTTCCTGGGTCATCCCTTTCAGAAAGACGATAAATTCGTCTCCACCCAACCGCCCAAGGATATCCTTTGTGCGGAATACCTTTTGCAGAATAGCCGCGACATCACGCAAAACCTGATCCCCAGTATAATGCCCAAACTGGTCGTTGATGGACTTGAAGTGGTCAATATCCATAATCAGCAGAGTGCCGGCAGAAGGCCCTGTCTCTTGCTCCAGCAAGCGCTCTATCAGGGCTTTGCTTTCTGTGATATGGTACAGCCCCGTCAGTCCGTCGGTTTTGGCTTTGATGGCAAGTTCGTCCCGTTCCTGTTTTTCTGCCTGAATGTCAGCCAGCTTACCAATGAGGTAGTTGGCATGCCCATTGGCATCCGTGATGGCCACAATGGTAATACGCAGCCAAAGTCTGCGTCCGTCTGCCAGAGTGGTCTGATGCTCTAAAATCAGGCTTTTCTTCTTGCAAATGAGATTATAGATGGAGGTGAGCCATTTCGCATCGTCAGCCGTTGAACTGGACAGATCGTGGAGATAATGCTCCTGAATCAGATTTCCACCGAATGCCTGTGCTGTTTTTTCTGTCAGGGTCAGGCGATCGGAGATAAAATCATACTCGAATAAAAATTCGCCGGAAAGTTCAGAGAGCAGCTGATAACGTTCATTTTCTACTTGTACCTTTTGACGGGTACGCCGCTGAAACCATGCAAAATAGCACAAAAACGCACAAATTAACAATGCTAAGAGAAAAAGCGAGGAAAATATTGGTACTGGATTCTCTTCGATGATATCATGCAGCGTAAGGCCCTGCGTGGAGGGAGCACTGTTTTGGTAGATAACTGATTGCAATTCACTCTCAGAAAAATTTCGAATGGTTTTGTTCAGAATGGTCAGTAACAAGGGATGAGCCGGTCGCGCCAGACCGATGCAGTACTCATCAATATGAGAGGACTGAGGAACTAACATCAGATAGCGGTAACGGTGCAGATTGCAGTAATATTCCATGGAATATCCGTTGCCATAGCAGTAGTCTGCCACGCCTTCGTTGACTGCCTTGAGACAGTCAACGATGGAATCACACCAAATCACAGTACTCGAATCCGTCCAATCAGCGCCGGGATCACTCATACCGCGTGGCAGCGCAAGCCGCTTGCCATTGAGTGCATTAGGACTGATCCCTACCTTGACCGCCATGATCAACTGTGCGGAAAGATAGGGCCTGGAAAGAGAAAAATTGTAACGCTGAGATGCGGCGTAATCATAGGTCATGCCAAGAGCCAGATCAATTTCGTCTTTTTCCAAGTGCGTGAGCAACGCCTCCATGGAAGGAAGAACCACCAGCTCAAACTGCAGTCCGGTTTCGCCGGAAATTCTGTTCAGAAGATCCACAGAGATCCCATGAAAGGCACCGTTGGGATCCACGTCCTCCAGCGGAAGTCGGTCACGGACAAGGCCTACACGCAAGACGGGGGATGCGGCAAGATAACGTTTTTCCTCATTGCTGAAGCATAGGAGATTTGCTTTAGAGGAAAAATATTTCTGATGAAGATTGGCAAGAAAGTATGGGTCGGAATCATTGAGCAGCAGCATAGCGCTGTTGAGCTTGCTGATAACCTCATCGTTTCCGTTGGTGGCTGCAAAGTAGAAAGGCTGAGGGTTGAAACGCGCGACGATCCGCGTCTCAGGCGCATGAACGACATCATTGGCCAGCAGGGCGTCGGCACGATTGTCCTGCAATGCGGCCAGCTGATCTTCTGCGCTGTCACAAGGAATAAGCTGTAGAGTGATGCGATTTTCGCTGCAAAAGCGCTCCAGCGCCGCAATGCCTTTGCTTGCGTGTGCCAGCGCCGCAACGCGGATGGAATAAAGGGAGCGGTAATTGACATTGTTGATGGAGGTGTTTTCTTCAAGAACTGCCAGCGTAGCATACACCGAACCGTAGTTACTTGCAGAGTAATCATACTGTTCATCAAGCTCCTTGCTGTAATTCGTAGCTCCCATCAGATCAAGCTCGCCCTTGGCCAGCATGTCATACATCTGTGTGAGCACCTCGTTTTGGGTGCCTTGAAGTTGAACAAATTCATATTCCCAGCCGGTGTACTGCGAAATCTGCTGCAAATATTCGTAGGTGTAGCCAGAAAGATTTCCCTTCTCATCTACTTCACTCAGCCTAGGGCTGTTGGGAAATCCCACCCGAATCACCTTGCGCGGCATTGCTGCGCCTGCGATCTGTAGCGGAAAAACACAAGCGGTGCAAAGCAAAACAGCAAGTAGCGCAACAAATCCACGAATTCCCCAATGTGGCTTCATTGTTAGCTCATCCCCTTTGACCAGAGGCCCCTGATATTTTAATAGCAATCCGAAAAAAGCTTGTGTGAATTGTGTCTGCTTATGGCTTATTTTACCTTATTTTCCGCAAGAGGGCAAGCAATTAGGCAAAAAAGCAATTTCCCTGACACTTAGCTGTAAAATTGCCATTTTAAAATGGGCAGAAAGAGAACAATGCCGCAGAAGACGAAATCACATCTCCTGCGGCGAAACAAAACGCAATGACAAGCATGATACGTATGCAGCAGTGAATTGGAACCGTGCTATTTCACCATCGCCTCGCCCACTGCGACAGCACAAGCGACAGTAGCACCTACCATAGGGTTGTTCCCCATTCCGATAAGACCCATCATCTCCACATGGGCCGGAACGGATGACGAACCAGCAAACTGGGCGTCACCGTGCATGCGTCCCATCGAGTCAGTCAGACCGTAGGAGGCCGGCCCGGCAGCAACATTGTCCGGATGCAGTGTACGCCCTGTGCCACCGCCTGACGCCACTGAGAAATAGCGCACATTGTTTTGCTGCGTCCACTTTTTATAGGTTCCAGCCACCAGATGTTGAAAGCGGGTGGGGTTGGTGGAGTTTCCAGTGATGGACACGTCAACATGCTCGAGCTTCATGATGGCTACGCCCTCTAACACATCGTTGGCACCATAGACCTTTACCGCAGCACGTTCGCTGGATGAAAATGCTCTTTCTGATACGACCGAAATCTCGTTCTTGGAAAAGTCATATTCGGTTTGGATATAGGTGAAGCCATTGATGCGGCTGATGATATAGGAGGCATCTTTTCCCAATCCGTTGAGAATAACCTTGAGCGGACTTTTGCGGGCTTTGTTGGCTGTGCGCACGATGCCGATGGCACCTTCCGCAGCGGCAAAGGATTCATGTCCCGCTAAGAAACAGAAACACGCAGTTTCCTCTCGTAAAAGCATGGCACCCAGATCTCCATGACCCTGTCCGACACCCCGTTCCTCAGCGACCGAGCCGGGAATGGTGAACGCCTGCAAACCCTCACCGATGAGCGTGGCCGCCTCAACGGCGTTTTGTGCTCCTTTTTTCATCGCGACAGCGCATCCCAGCGTGTAGGCCCAGACAGCATTTTCAAATGCGATGGGCTGTACGCCCTTTACGATGGATTCCACATTGATGCCCTTCGCAAGGCAGAGAGTCTGTGCCTCCTCAAGGTCGCGGAGGCCAACGGCGGCCAAACAGGTGTTGATCTTGGGCATGCGGCGATCCATTCCTTCAAACTTTACCATGGTCTGCCCCCCTTTTTATTGCTCTCTGGGGTCGATGTAGGAGGCGGCGCCTTCATACCGACCGTAAGTTCCGATGTTCTTCTCATAGGCCGTCTTGGGGTCCGATCCATGACGGATATCCTCAAGCATTTTGCCAACCTTCACAAACTGATAGCCGATGACTTCGCCCTCACTGTCAAGTGCCATTGACAAAATGTATCCCTCAACCATCTCCAGATAGCGCACACCCTTGGCACCCGTCGAAAAAATTGTGGCTGTCTGGCTGCGTAGTCCCTTACCCAAGTCCTCCAGTGATGCTCCGATGGGCAGGCCTCCCTCCGAGAAGGCTGTTTGCGTGCGCCCGTAAACCAGTTGCAAGAAAATCTCACGCATTGCGACATTAATGGCATCGCACACGAGATCGGTATTGAGAGCCTCCAGAATGGTTTTCCCAGGCAGAATCTCCCCTGCCATGGCGGCCGAATGGGTCATGCCCGAGCAACCGATGGTTTCAACCAGCGCTTCCTGAATCACGCCATCCTTGACGTTGAGGGTTAGCTTGCAGGTTCCCTGCTGGGGAGCACACCAGCCTATGCCATGTGATAAGCCGGAAATGTCAGTGATCTGCTTGGATTGCACCCATTTGCCTTCTTCGGGGATAGGCGCCGGTCCGTGACAATGCATGCAGCGCACTTGCTGCATCTGCTCAACCTCATGAGAAAATTGCATAGGGCAGCCTCCTTTATGGCGCCATCTGGCGGCCAGATATCGTGCCTGTAATTGATAAAAGTATAGCACGAATGAGGCTCAATGGCAACACATGGAATTGGCTTTTCAAGAAACAAGATTTTTTAAATAGTTGCGTTGACAACTATTTAAATTTCATTTATAATAGTCATATCGACAGAAAAGAAAGGAATGACTTGTCTTGTCTGAGGAACAATTGATGTCATCCGGCACGGAGGCACGGTATCTTCAAATGACGCAGACGCCCCTGCCACGTTTGATCGGGACCATGGCTGTTCCCACTGTCATCAGCATGATGGTCACCGCCATTTACAATCTGGCCGACACCTACTTTGTCAGTCAGCTGGGAACCAGCGCGTCAGGAGCTGTAGGCATCGCATTTTCGCTGATGGCGATGTTTCAAGCGATCGGCTATATGCTGGGGATGGGTGCAGGCACGACCATCTCACAACTCCTGGGACAACAAAAGCGAAAGGAAGCAGAACAGGTCGCGGCCGCCAGCTTCTTTACGGCACTCTTCTTAGGCGTGATCCTGATGGTGGTAGGGTTGATCTTTCTTGATCCTCTGGTGAAGATGCTGGGCGCAACCCCTACCATTTTTCCCTATGCACGGGATTATACCCGCTATATTCTGGTTGGGGCGCCCTATATCATCGGCTCTTTTGTCCTCAACTGCTTGCTGCGCGCACAGGGAAGTCCCTACTTTGCAATGGTCGGAATTACGTTGGGTGGCGTACTCAACGTCGTACTGGATCCTATTTTTATTTTTACTATGGGGATGGGAACCGGCGGTGCGGCGTTGGCCACCATACTCAGCCAGTTTGTCAGCTTTTTGGTGCTGTACTTTTACTCCATGGGGCGCCGCGGAAATCTTGCGGTACGTCTTCGCAATCTATGCTTCAATGGCGCCATTTATGCCAGAATTCTTCGGGTTGGTCTTCCCTCCTTTTGCCGGCAGGGATTGGCCAGCATCTCGGTCATGCTGCTCAATCTGAGCGCCGCACCGTTTGGTGATGCCGCCATTTCTGCCATGAGCATTGTCAACCGCGTCATGATCCTGCTGGGTTCTGCCCTCATCGGATTTGGCCAGGGATTTCAGCCCGTGTGTGGTTTTAACTATGGTGCGAAACGATATGACCGTGTGCTGGGAAGTTTCTGGTTTTATGTTAAAATGACGATGGTGATTACGGTTTTGATTGGCGGAACAGTGTTCTTCATTGCGCCCCAGGTGGTGGGCGCATTTCGACGGGATGATCTGGAAGTCATCGCGATTGGTACACTGGCGATCAGGATGCAGTGCGTGATGTTGCCATTTCAGGGATGGGGAATTTGTTGCAATATGATGGCGCAATCTCTGGCGCAACCCTTTCGCGCCACCATTTTGGCAACCGCACGCCAAGGATTATTCTTTATTCCATTCATCATAGCGTTGCCTCAGGTGGTTGGTGTATTGGGCTTGCAACTGGCACAACCTCTTGCTGACTTTGTGACCGCTTTGCTGGCGCTTTGGCTGGGACTACTGACGGTGCGGGAGATTACCGCTTTGAAGAACCAACAACTCGATCCTTCGCAGTCAATGGTGCAAGGTCGATGTTAAATCGCTATACAAACCGCTATATTTCCATCAGCTACCGTTGCATGCAGCGCTTTCTGAAACGACATCTGCGACAAATGAATCTGGATGTGGGACAGTTTCCATTTCTGCTGCGGCTCTACATTGAACCGGGATCGACACAAGATCAGTTGGCGGCACAGCTGGGCATGGACAAGGGAACGGTTGCACGAGGCATTGCCCAGTTGGAGCAGCGCGGTCTGGCACGACGGCAGTCCGATGACCACGATCGCCGCGTCAACCATGTCTACCCAACCGATCAGGCACATATGCTGGAGAAACAACTGTTTGCTATTGTGGATGAGCTGCATGACGTGATGTACGACGGGCTTAGCCGCGAGGAAACTGAGCAGTTTTTCTCGCTGCTGCTGCGAGTGGCCGACAACATTCAGAAAGCATTGGGCCCCAATCCCAAACTATAAATCCGCATCAAAAATCTCCAATACAGTGGGCTGCAAACACTCGTTTTGTTTTCCGTTCAAGTATCGGATCAAATAGAAGGGAAGTAAGCTGCATTGCTTTTCAAAAAGATACGGGAGTAGCAGACATGGCGTCAGGCATCACCGCAAGCTCTGTTACTCGGCGACAATATGACGATAGGGATATTGTACCAACGCTTCGGCGCTGTTTGCAATATCCCTGGTTTATATGCAGCGATTCCAGGCGAAACACTATACAATATAGGCATACTGTGATAAAATATAGTCAAATGTTCTGCTTTGGAGGAATTCATATGCACAAAGCTCTTTTCATGCTGTTGTCAGCGACAGCCTTGTCTGTATTCCTTGCGGTTGGAGCGTTGGCCCAAGCTCCCGATCTGACCGGAGAAGCCATGGTCACGGCGCCGGGAGGAGATGTGTGGATGATTACGGATCACAATCGCACCACACGCCGCACGTTTTCTGACGGGGGCCGCATTGCACTGAGCTGTGACAAAAAAGCGTATGGCTTGTACCTCATATGGGACGCCCCCGCACCGACCAGCTGGACACTGACGGCCGACGGACAGGCGCTGCTACAGCCCGCAAAGGGATATCGTTTTCTGCATGAATACGTTCCGCTGCCCGATGGCGCGCGGGCACTGTCACTCTCGTGGGAAGGGCCGGCGACTCTCTGCGATTTGGTACTGCTGGGCGAGGGAGAACTCCCCGATTTTGTGCAAAATTGGCGTCTGCCAGAGGGCAAGGCTGACCTGTTGCTACTGCCGACCCATGCAGATGATGAGCATCTCTACTATGGCGGAATCATGCCGCGCTATGCAGATGATGGCCACATCGAGATTCAGGTAGCTTATATGGTCAACCACAATGGAGAAGCCTACCGCCCTCACGAGTTGTTAAATGGCCTGTGGGAGGTGGGCATTCGTCGTTATCCGGTCATTCCGGATTTCCCAGATGTTTACGCTGACTCATTGGAGCAGGCCAAAACCATTTATGACGAAGCAAAAATCGTGAGCTATCAAAGCAATCTTCTGCGCCAGTTTATGCCGCAGGTCGTTGTCGGACATGATCGCAACGGAGAATACGGGCATGGCGCGCATCAACTCAATACCTATGCGCTATTACAGGCCGTTGAACAGGCCGCGCATGAAAAAATCTGGGACACACCCAAACTCTACCTTCATCTGGCCATGGAAAACCCTATTGTTCTGGATTATAACGTCCCGTTGCCTGCCTTTGCCGGCAAAACAGCCTTTGAAATGGCCGTCGCCGGCTTTGCCAAACATACCTCACAACAGAAGTTTTTTAAGGTGGAGCAGGAAGGTCCCTATGACTGTCGTAAATTTGGTCTGGTTCGTTCAACAGTGGGGCTTGATCAGATGAAAAACGATCTTTTTGAACATCTGACGCCTTACAGTGAGCAGGTGCCCGTGACGGAGCCAAAATCACAACAGGCGTCTGAAACCGAAATTGTGCCAAGTACAGAATCCGAACCGGTATCCTCCACAGCAGAGTCGATGGTCCAACCAACACAGGGGCCAGAAGATGAATTTGCGATGGTGATTGCTTTTGCGATCGGACTTGGGCTAATGTATTTCCTGCCTCCGGCCCTCCGTCACCGCAAACGACCAGGAAGGTGAATGATCTTATCATGAGGATTTCTGTTGTATTGCCCTCCTACAACCCAGATGCCAAGCTTCCCATGGTGGTGGACGGATTGTTGGCACACGGCTTTGACCGGATTGTTGTGGTCAACGATGGCAGCCAACCCGATTGTCAGCTTTTTTTTGACACCGTTGCCGCATATCCTCAATGCACGCTGCTCACCCATGAGGAGAATCGCGGAAAAGGCAGCGCACTCAAGACGGCTTTTTCATGGATTCTGGAGCATCAGAGCGATTCTCTGGGCGTTGTGACAGTGGATGGGGACGACCAACATCATCCAGATGATATCCTTGCTGTGGCCAATGCACTGAAAGTCGGAGAACGGGCTATCGTTTTGGGTGTGCGCAATTTTGCACTACCCAATGTTCCACTACGCAGCCGGCTCGGAAACGGCTTTATTTCACACCTCTTTGCTCTGGTCTGCGGCATGAGAATCTCCGACACACAGACGGGCTTGCGCGGCATTCCCATGGCGCTGTTGCCCAGTATAATCCGTCTTGAGGGAGAGCGTTTTGACTACGAAACCAACATGCTGCTGGCACTGCGTCCGCTGGATGTCAAGCTGCGCGAGGTGCCTATTCGAACCATTTATATCGACAAAAATGCGACCTCGCACTATCGGCCGTTCATTGATTCGCTTAGGATTGCACGGCTGATGGCAAGCTTTTTTGTCTCATCCCTCACCTGCGCGGCCATTGATGTGGGCTCCTATTGGATGGTATTTCAACTTCTGCTGGAACATACCCTGAAACAGCGCGTTTTTTGGGGTACGGTGATATCCCGCGTCATTTCATCGGCTGCCAACTATCTGCTAAATCGCAAGGCTGTGTTCAAGAGCTGTGATACCATTGGCCGTTCGCTCCCGCGATACTATACTCTGTGCGCCGTGCAGATGCTCCTTTCCTATCTGCTGGTGTTTCTCTTGACTGCCTTTTTTGGCGGGGCTACAGTGCTAGCCAAACTGATTGTGGATACCATGCTGTTTTTTGTCAGCTTTCATATTCAACGAGATTGGGTGTTTCGTACTAAAAGTCGATGGAAATGAGACGGTTGTGCACACTTTTCCTGACGTGTACTCATGATACTGCTTCGAAATTCTGGGCGAACCCAAAATCAACGGTTTTATTGCCGATTTCTATCAAATATCGGTTTAAAATTTCAGCCCAATCATGCAACTTACTATAATGGGAGTTACCTATGGTGAAAAAATTATTAACTGGTGCGGGAATGACGCTGGGGGTCCTCCTGCTGTGGATACTGATCTTCTTGGTGGGAGTACTGGGTATTATTTTTCGTGGCCCATCCCCTGCCGCGCGTGATCTGTTGCTGGCTACTGTGATGGAGACGAGCGCTGCAAAATTTGTCGCGCATCTCTATTTTTCCAACGAAGAGATTGCTGAGATTCTCGCTGCCAACGCCTTGAATGATGGTGGAATGATTACCGATGGGGGCGGCGTCAATGTCCCTGCCGAAAACGCCACCACCTTTGACCCTCAACAAATTGAGGTAAAGGATATTGTGGGGTCGACATTTAAGGGCAAGATGATGATCGTTAACGATCCCTCGCGTCTCTATGTTGCAACACCAACTACCTTTGACAAAGAGGTGGGGGGGCTGCGCGTTGAGGAGATGGTCAAGCGCGACGGGGCGACTGCCGGCATCAACGCCGGAGGATTTGCGGATTTGAATGGCATAGGCAAGGGTGGAGAACCCTTGGGCTTCGTCATCCAAAAAGGCATACAGACCTTTGGCCGAACAGACACACATGGCAGCGTGATCGGATTTGACCGGGACCACAAACTGGTAGTTGGGAAAATGTCTGCTGCCCAAGCCCTTG
>JAVVPJ010000014.1:4949-11319 GCA_036655815.1 Oscillospiraceae bacterium | reverse complement strand
CCAACACCGCGCGCCACCGAGATCATGCCTGCCTTTTTCAAGGCAAGCAGTGTATTGCGAATGACCACCGGGTTGCACCCAGTGCTTTTTGAGAGCAGTTGGCTGGTCACTTTGGTTTGAGACTCGTACTCTGCAATGAACAGCAAACAGTGCAGTGCAATGGAACATTTGGTGCTAATGCGCATTGTTCAATCCCCCATTTTCTTCAGTATAACACATATTTTTTGCAGATGGTAGGATTGACATAACCAAAATGGAATGTTATAATCTAGTTGTAACTGATAATATTACAACTACTGATTGGAGGAATGCTTATGCTGAAAAACCTGTTTGTTGCATATTTCAGTCCAACAGGCGGCACAGAACGCGCTGCGCTCTGTCTTGCAGAAAATCTTGCCGACAAGATTGTCACGATTGATTTGTCATTGCCGGAAAGATCCCGACATCTCTTTGGGAATGACGATGTTGTTCTCTTCGCAGCGCCGGCTTTTGGCGGAAGGATTCCCGCCTTTGTGGTGGAAAAGCTTCGATCATTCCAAGGAAATCATGCCACCGCCCTCACAGTCATTGTCTATGGAAACCGTGCCTATGATGACGCACTGCTGGAGCTCAACGACAATGTCACAACCTGTGGGTTTCGCGTAGGGGCATCGGCTGCCTTGATTGCAGAGCACTCCATGTCCCACGCAGTGGCAACGGGGCGTCCCGACGCGCAAGATGAGGCACAGATCAGATCCTATGCTGTAAAAATCCTCGAAAAAATTTCCAGCCGCAAGGGGGACGCCACACCCACCGTGCCGGGACACCATCCCTATCTTGCGTGGAAGCCTATGCCGGTGACCCCCGTCGCGACGGATGCCTGCATCAAGTGCGGCCTTTGTGCGGAAAAATGTCCTACACAGGCCATTCCCAAGCAAGCCCCACAGCAGACGGATTCCTCTCGGTGCATGCTATGCTTGCGCTGTGTCGTGATCTGTCCTCAGCAGGCCCGTGCGCTCCCTGCACAGATGCAAGACATGTTGAATCAGAAGCTTGCACCACTGCAAAGCATTCGCCATGAGAACGAATTGTTTCTATAAGATTTTGGATATCATGCATCAATAAAAATCCACCGGCATAGCCAGTGGATTCAGCCTGTCGAGAAACGCCCTCAGCACGCGAGTGCCGAGGGCGTTTCAGCCTGTCGAAAAATCTGCCTCATGGGCGGACTTTTTCGGCAGGCCGCCACCGGCATAGCCGGTGGATTTTTATTTCTGGAGACGCGAAGCGGACTGCTAAAAAATTGCAAAATAGAGCAGAACGATCATACCCAGCAGAATGCGATACCAGCCAAACACCTTGAAGTCGTGCTTTTTGATGAAATTCATCAGAAAGCGAATGGCCAGAATGGACACAATAAAAGCGACAACCATCCCAACGCTCAAAATGGCCAGTTCCATTCCTGTGAAAGCAAGCCCGAATTTCAAGATCTTGATGGCACTGAGTCCAAACATCACGGGAACTGCCAGAAAAAACGTGAATTCCGCCGCAGCCATGCGTGAAACGCCGATCACCAACGCGCCGATGATCGTAGCACCCGAACGCGACGTTCCGGGAATGATGGACAATATCTGAAACAGCCCAATTAACAGCGCGGTTTGATAGGTAATATCAGACAATTTCTCCACAGTTGGGACGCGCTTTTTGTTCCAGTTTTCAATCAGAATAAACGCCACGCCATAGACAATCAATGCGATGGAAATCACAATTGGCGTGTGGAAATGCGCTTCAATGTAATCATCAAACAGGAGGGTAACAAGCGCCCCCGGAACGCAGGAGACAACAACTTTGAGCCAAAGCGAAAGAGTGCGTTTTTTCAGCATCGGCTTTCTCTTGTTCTTGAATTGAAAGGGAAACATCTTGTTCCAAAACAGCAGAACCACCGCCAGGATCGCGCCAAGCTGGATGACCACAAAAAACATTTCCTTAAACGCATCGCTCGCGTTGAGCTGTAAGAATTGATCCACAAGCAGCATATGTCCCGTGCTGCTGATGGGCAGCCACTCTGTGATGCCCTCTACAATACCCAGGAAAACGACTTTCAGTATTTCCACAAAATCGAATGTCATCATGCCAGATTCTCCTTTTTGCAGTTGCGAAATATTCCCAAAACGTTGTGATCATCGCCGCAAAAAAGCCCCGACACATGCCATGTCAGAGGCTGATGGGGCGCGGATTCATCGAGAGTCGTTTCCGTTGATCAGGCCAGTCGCCATTTCATCATCATTTTTACGTACATCAATCATATATTCATAGGATGACTGCATATTTCGGCCAAATGTGCCCATACACGCACGCGGATTGCTGAACGCGGACGGACTATTCCGCTCAATGGCTTACAGGATAGAGAATCCAGTGGGCTTCTAAGATTCTCTCACAGTTCCATAGAATAGATGGCCGCCACTTCCCTACGATGAAAGAACGTAATCATCATGCCTTTCCCTTCACATCATACCGTGATCCAAAACATTTGTCCATTTTCAAAACACACCGTCAGCCGCCCGCCATCTTTGAGCCACGAAAGATAGGAGCGAAGTGTGCTTCCCATTAGGACATACTGCTTAAAGCTCATGGCCACACCATAGGCGCTGCACAATCGTTGCAGCAAAATTTCCAACCATACCGGTTCTCGGCAGATGTCACAGATGACATCTGCGATCTCATTCACCTGATCGATGTTGACCTGTGCCAGTGACGCAATCTCTGACAGCGGTTCCACGTGAGCCGGAATAAACAGGGCCGCCTTGAGTGTTTTAACCATTTCCAGTGTTTCCAAATACTGTTTCACATTATAAATATACCCGACTTGATATTTATTTAGAATTTTTTGGCTAGAAAGACAGTCCGCAAGGAAAATCACATCGTCCTGTGTTTGGTATCCCACCATATCAAAGGAATGACCAGGCAAGGGTACAATGCTCATTCCCTCGGGAAGCGAAGCCTCGGTCAATAATTGTGCCGTACTGGCCTGCGCCATCCATGCTTTATTTCGCAATTCCTCAGGTGGGAACCCCCCATATAAAAAAGCCGGTTCCAGCATTGTATGATTTGTAAAATCGCAATCCGTTCCCGGAACATAAATTTTGCAGCCTGTTCTGGCTTGCAAATATGGATTTCCACCGATATGATCGGCATGAGAATGCGTATTGAAAATGGCGGTGAGATGCCAGCCGTGATCATCCAGAATCTGTCTGACCCGGCGGCCCGCATCCTTGTCGCTTCCGCTGTCAATCAAAACCACGTCGGTGTCATTCGTCCTGACAATGCCAACGTTGCAGGGGCTTTGCACAAAGTAGCTGTTTTTACCGACTTGAATCAATTCATACATGAAACCAATCTCCTTATCATAATGAATCGGCGGTTCCCCGACGCTTTTGGCGCAGCGCAGCAAAAAAGTCACGCAACAGCGCGGCACAATCCTCCTCCATCACTCCTCCCGTCAGACGGGGCGCATGGTTATAGGCAACCTTAGAGAGATCAATGAGCGACCCGAAGGAACCAGCTTTGGGATCAAATGCTCCGAACACTACCCGCTCGATGCGGGAATTAATCACGGCGCCCGCGCACATCGGGCAGGGTTCAAGTGTTACATAAAGGGTGCAACCCGGAAGCCGCCAGCCTCCTAGGCAGCGACAAGCCTGTGCAATGGCCAGCACCTCGGCATGACAGAGGGCATTCTTTTGACTCTCACGCAGATTGTGCCCTCGTCCGACAATGGTGTCACCCTGCACGACAATCGCGCCTATGGGAATTTCTCCCAACGCGGCGGCCCGCCGTGCCTCGTCGAGAGCCTCGCGCATCCAGCGCGCATCCTCCCCAATCAACGCGCCAGATAGTTGGCGCCCAAAAGGACAGCCAACACCAGCAGAATCACCATGGGAACGGTGGAAAAAAACGCGACCAGTTTGCCGCTTCCGCTGTTGACCGTCACTGCGGGACGCAGAGAAAACAGCCCACCATACCTGCGCAGCAGAAACACCACGGCCGCCAGACCCGCCAGCAGAAAAAACAACTCCATGGAGAGCACGGCAACCGTATAAGTCGGCTCTGCCAACAAATATGACAAGCCCAGTGTCAGCATCAAAACAGCATTGTGAACAAAATGAATGATCACCCCTATCCATACAGAACCGGTGAACAAAACAAAATAGCCGATGACGAGTCCCATCAGCAAGGCATTGGGTATGCTCAATGGATGCAAATGTACCACAGCAAACAGCAACGATGACACAAGCAGCGCAAACCCGTCTCCAAAACGTCGCAGTGATTGCATCAGTGCGCCGCGGAAAGCAAATTCCTCTAAAACAGCAGGCAGTAGCGTGGCATTGACCAGATACAGTGCCATAGCAACTGGCGCGCTGGGCTGTTGCTCCATCATTGGGCAGAATTCCACCCCAAGGGCCGCGAAAGACCCCTCACACAACACAATCATCATCCGCCCTATCACTGAAACTGCCAATGAAATCAAAACCGCTGCCACCGCCAGCCTTACCGAAACACGTTTGGTGGGCAATGCGCTGCTGCGCAAAATCCCTACCGCCTGTATGTACAGCGCAAATGGCACCGCTAGCGCACAGAGCATGCCCACTCCCTGAGCGATTTGTTTGAGCCCCTCTGACAACACGTCCAGACTGAGAAACGGTGCCAGCAGGGTCGTTGCCAACGCGTAAAACCATCGTGGGAG
Organism: Oscillospiraceae bacterium; assembly: GCA_036655815.1. GTDB lineage: Bacteria > Bacillota > Clostridia > Oscillospirales > Ruminococcaceae > Yanshouia. The sequence goes on along the minus strand of JAVVPJ010000014.1, from coordinate 6,596 downwards.
CAACGTGGCCAGCGCAAAATATCCCAGCAGACACCCTGCGGCCGCATTGGCAGTATTACGGATATGCTGTCGCTCAAGCAGAGCGGGTGGACGTGGCGAAAAGCCATAACCCGGAGTGTATATGTGTTCTTTGGGGTTGATCTTTTGATACCATTCGTTCCGGTTGGGATCGACATAGGACATAAACCTACCTCCCTTGAATGCTATGATAACACAAAGAGGCATGACAAGAAAAGCCGCTTTTGTGAATTATTCATTTGCGCTGTGGTTTCTGAGGCCCAAATCGCTTTTTTCTGTGAGAGCTTCGCCAAAAAGATTCTTGACAGTGACAGAATGATGTACTATCATCTAAATAATTTCTTGCATATTTTGTCACCACAGGAGGCAACCGGGTATGGATATGACACAGCAACAAATCACAAAAATAGCCAGAGAAGTTGGAAAATTTACCGTACAAATGCTAAAATTGAATGGAATCGGAACGGCTGAATATGACTATCTTCATGTCATTCGTAAAAATCCGGGCATCACGCAGGCACGGATCAGAGAAATTCTTTGTCTAGACAAAGGTGCCGCCGCACGCCGCACCGCAAATCTGGAATTCAAAGGCTATCTGGTCCGCAAACCTAATCCTCACGACCGCCGCAGTCAGCTGATATTTGCAACTGGAAAAGCTGAAACTCTGAAATATTCCAAAGCCTTTGTTGAGGCATTGTATTATGAATGGCTAAGTGAAAGCCTCACCGAACAGGACAAGACTGCGCTGGTTCGTTTGATCAATGATCTGTATCAAAAAGCAAAAAGCGAAGGCAAGTCCGGTTTTGTTCATCTCACGGAACGCTTTGCGCAGCAGCAACAGGTCGCCTATGAAGAATCATAACGAACCCCCACAAATTAAGCACCCCCATCGTCTCACGTCTTATTTCAGGCTGGAGCTTGTGACGCTTTCCATCGTCTCACTTTCCGGAATTCTTTACAACATCGGTCTGACAGCCAGCCCTTATTTTGAGGGACAATTGGCGCAAAGATTATACGATGTCATGAATGGGAAAAAATCAGCAGCCGACATGATGGCACTTGCATTGGTTTATCTGCTGGTGATTCTGGTGGTTCAAGGCGCGCGCTGCGTCAAACGGTTTTATGTGCGCCGCTTAGCCAATGACACAGGCCGAAATATGCGTCGCATGCTTTACAACACGCTTGTCCATATGCGCCAAACAGAGCTGGAACAGGAAAGCGTCGGTACCATCATGACCAAGGCGGTTGCTGATGTAGACGCCTGCGTAGAAGGTATGCGAAAGTTTACCACCGAGATTTTTGACACCGGAATTGCGCTCATTGCCTATCTTGTAATGCTGTTTCTTTATGATTGGAGATTGGCATTGATATCCTGCGCGTTTCCCCCCATTGCATATCTGATGGCTGAAAAGTTGAAATTGGTTGTATACCGGTTCAATTCCACCTATAAAAAGCGTGCGGGAGCGCTCGCCGACGCAACCTTGGATCGTATCACAAACGCCATCACATATCGCGTATTTGGTCGCGAATCCGCCCGGGATACAGACTATGAAGAATGCCTTTCCGACTACGAGCATGCCGCCGTGGCAGCCACCATTTGGGACAATACACCCCAGCCGATCTATCAGA
>JAVVPJ010000014.1:0-4939 GCA_036655815.1 Oscillospiraceae bacterium | reverse complement strand
GGTGCGGTGTTTATCCTCTATTTCGGTGCCAAAAATGTGATGGGCACCGGTTGGTGTCTATGGGATATTGCCTCCTTTACGACCTTCCTATCCTGCTTCTCAAAAATGGCTTTGAAATCCTCCAAGGTTGCCAAGCTTTTTAATGCCGTGCAAAAAGCCCGCGTATCATGGCAGCGGATCAATCCCCTGATGAGGGGATTTGTGGAATTGGAAACCCAAAGCAGCATCGATCGCACGCAGCCAGCCCAATTGCAGGTGACAAACCTTTCCGTTGCCTATGACCACAAAGTCCCGGTCATCCGAGGGCTTTCTTTTTCAGCTCATGCGGGCGAAATCATCGGAATCACAGGACCCATTGCCTGCGGAAAATCCACATTTGGCAAGGTGTTGTTATGTGAGACTCCCTATTCTGGCAGTGTAAAAATAGGCCAACGCGAATTGAGCACCCTGTCCGACTATGAGCGCAGCCTCTTGATTTCCTACATGGGACACCAGCCGGAGCTGATCAGCGATACATTGGAGGAAAATATCTGTCTGGGGGATCAAGGTACGGCATTGCCCTATCTGAATGCTGTCTGCATGACGGATGAGGTGTCCATGATGCCCCTTGGGATCCAAACCTTCGTGGGCAATGGAGGCATACAGCTCTCAGGGGGACAACAGGCACGCGCTGCGCTCGCCAGAGCCTTATACCACAAACAAGGCATTCTGGTTCTGGACGATCCGTTTTCCGCAGTGGATTTGATCACAGAGCAGTCCATCATAGAACATCTGCGCTGCATGACAGGCGACTGTGTGACGCTGATTCTCTCACATCGGCTTTCCCATTTTCCTGAATTTGACCGTGTTGTTTTGATCAACGATGGAAACTGTCAGGTCGGAACCCACGCTTCCCTGATGGATGATTGTCTGGAGTATGCAAGCCTCTATCTAACGCAGATGGCAGGAGGGAATGCCCATGGCTCATAAAAAAAGCGGGTTGTCAGATGTGCTCTTGGCTGTGATGTGCCGGTCAAAACGGCTGTGCGCTTTGTTGCTTTTTTCTGTTGTAGGCGCCATTGTGCTTGCACTGATTTCGCCTCTGATTCTTGAGCAGATGGTGAACCGCCTGACAACGGGGCAGAAAATCGCATTCGGGTTTGCTTGCACTTATTTTGCAGTTCTCGCCTTATCTGGGTTGTTGGACGCTGCAAAGGAAATGATGATCACCGTGTTTGGTCAAAAAATAACCCATGGTCTGCGCAGCAGCATGTGTCAAAAGCTTTCCCGGCTTCCAGCCGCCTATTTCTCCGCAAACGAACCCGGAAAAACCACATCGCGCTTTGTCAATGATGTAGACGCCGTGGAGCAGCTTTTCACCAACGGAATTGTCAGCATGTGTGCGGATATCTGCAAGGTGATCTGCACGGTTGTCATTGTTTTTTTAAAAAGCACTGGACTGGGCATCATGATTTTTCTGACAGCTCCCCTTCTGTTCGCCTTGACGAGAATGTTTCAGAAGCGAATGCTGGCGGCACAGATCAAAAATCGTATCGCCATCGAAAAAGTCAACAACTTCATTCCCGAAACAATTGGCAACATCCGCATGATTCGCTCGTTTTCCAAACAAAAATACATGGAACAGCGTTATGACAACAGCATTGAGGAAAGTTACCGTGCTATGGAAAAGTCGAACTTATACGACTCAATCTATTCTCCCATTGTAATGCTGCTCAGTTCGCTGGTCATTGCCACGGTCATGATTTTGTCTGCCACGGGCGGCGGCATGCAAGAATTTTTTGGCATGTCTGTTGGCACGGCAGTTGCCATGATTGCATATGTGGGCATGGTATTCGGACCGATTGAAAGCATCGGAATGGAGATTCAAAATATTCAGTCGGCCATCGCAGGCGTAAAGCGAATCGATGCGCTGCTCTCGGAAAAAGAAGCAAATCCTCCGGATTTCTCTGTCTGCTGTGATCAATTGATCAAAAGTCACAAGCCCTGTGTCGATTTTCACAATGTCCGGTTTAGTTATGACGGCGTGCAGCCCATTCTCAATGGACTTTCTCTGCGCATTGAGGCCGGAGAAAATGTAACGCTGGTCGGACGCACGGGCGCAGGGAAAAGCACTATTTTTCGTTTGCTGCTTGGGCTTTATGTTCCCGATTCAGGAAGTGTACGAATTTTTGGTGCCGATGCCGATCGGATTCCCAACAGCCAAAAGCGCCATCTGCTTGGATACGTCGAGCAATCCTTCCATATGGTTCCCGGCTCCGTGGCAGATCAGATTTCGCTGTTTGACCCCACAATCGGCGATGAGGAAATTGAAAACGCCGCAAAGTTGGTCGGCTTGCACGAGAGCATCTCCTCACTTCCCCTTGGGTATCAGACGGTATGCCGCGCCGCCGCTTTTTCACAGGGTCAACTTCAACTGCTGTCGATCGCCAGAGCAGTCGTGACCAATCCTCCTGTGATGCTTCTGGATGAAATCACGGCATTTTTCGACTCGCAAACAGAGCACAGCGTGATGGCGGCGCTGAAACGTGCGACAGGAGGCAGAACCGTCATTTCCATTTCCCACCGCCTGTATGGAAAAATGAATAGCAAACTGATTTCGATCGGCTAGCGCCATGCGTCATCCCTTGTGACCCGCCTTGGATGTCATCAGAAACACAACGTTGTGCAAGCGAGACAGCTCATTTTTCATCCATGGCTTCCGGGGGGTTAATGTTTGGAAACGTGCTCATCCCTGCCGGCCTGTTGGCAGTCCTTCCGATGCGGACAGTGTGCGCAGCTCTGGCCACCGCATGATCCGTGATGATGCCAGTGGTGCAGCGCTGCAGCTGCAAGCAACGCAAGCGCCAGCAACAGCAACCAGTCTATTCCTTTCATAGCGCACCCCCTACAATCTCAGCAGATGCGCGACCTGCAGAGCCAAAAATGAAACACTCCATGCAATTGCCGTTTGCAACAACACAACGCCGACAGCTGACCGTTTGGATCCCATTTCCCGTCGCACTGCTGCAACAGCAGCTACACAAGGGGTATAGAGTAGCGTAAAGGTTAAAAATGCCACAGCTGACGCCGGTGTAAAAAGGCCTGACAGCGCGGTGCTCAACTGTGTCATGCTGCTTCCGGTCAAGACAGCCAATGTGCTGACCAGCGCTTCCTTGGCGGTAAAACCGGTCACCAGCGCGGCAGCAATCCGCCAGTCTCCAAATCCAAGTGGCGATAGCAAGGGAGCCACAAGTCGTCCAAGAGACGCCAGCAAGCTGTCGCTGCTATCCTTTACTACAAATAATCGCGCGTCAAAGGTTTGGAGAATCCAGATCACAATGGAGGCCACAAAAATGATGGTGAAGGCACGCGTCAAAAAGTCTCGTGCCTTGTCCCACAGCAGCAGTGCCACACTTTTGGCAGATGGCATGCGATAGTTTGGCAATTCCATGACAAAAGGTACGGGGTTTCCACGAAACATGCTCCCCTTGAGCAACAGACCGCAGAGAATTCCGACCAGGATTCCCATCAAGTAGAGCAAGCTGATCACGACAGCTTCCCGTCCCGGAAAAAAGGCCGCCGAAAACACCGCGTAAATCGGAACTTTGGCACTGCAGCTCATAAAGGGAGTCAGTAGAATGGTCATTTTGCGATCGCGTTCGCTCGCAAGGGTGCGGGTCGCCATGATGGCCGGGACCGAGCATCCAAATCCGATCAACATCGGCACGAAGCTGCGCCCCGACAGCCCGATCCGACGCAAAGGCCGGTCCATCACAAAGGCGACACGTGCCATATACCCACTATCTTCAAGCAACGACAAAAAGAAAAACAACGTCACAATAATCGGCAAAAAGCTTAACACGCTGCCCACTCCGACAAAAATCCCGTCAATCACGAGACTATGCACCACCGGATTGATGCCGATTGCAGTCAGACCCGCATCCACGGCCGCTGTTACGGTGTCAATGCCAAACGTCAGTACCTCCGAGAGTGCCGCACCGATGACATCAAATGTCAGCCAGAAGACCAGCAACATGATCGTCAAGAAAAGAGGAATCGCCAGGATCCGATGGGTAAGTACATGATCCAGCCTGACACTCAGCCGCTGACCTCGGCTTTCCTCGCATAGAACCACGGATGCGCGGCAACACTGTTCAATCATTGCATATCGCATATCGGCCAGCGCAGCGTTACGATCCGTCCCCGTCTCATGTTCCATCTCGGTAACCGCGTGCTCAATCATTTCACGCTCGTTGCTGTTGAGTCCCAGTGCCTCAAGGATCGCCTCATCCCCCTCAATGGCCTTGGTGGCGGCAAAGCGCGCCGGCAATCCAGCGCGCTCGGCGTGATCCTCCAGCAACAGCCCCGTGGCATGGATGCATCGATGAACGGCGCCAGTGCAAAAATCCAGTCGGGTGGGACGGTGCTGCTCACGCGCCACCGCAACAGCTCGATCAATCAGTTCCTCGATCCCTTCATTTTTGACTGCAGAAATCGGCACGACCGGAATTCCCAATTGTTGAGACAGTTGCACAACATCGATGCTCCCGCCGTTAATGCGCACTTCATCCATCATATTAAGGGCCAACACCATGGGCATTTCCAATTCAATCAATTGCAGTGTCAGATAGAGGTTGCGTTCCAGATTGGTGGCATCAGCGATATTAATAATCCCATCGGGGCGCTCTTTGAGCAGAAAGTCTCGTGTCACCAGCTCCTCACTGGTATAGGGTCGTATGGAATAGATGCCGGGAAGATCCACCACCGTAACTCCGGTGCGTCCCCGTAAAACGCCGCTCTTTTGTTCCACTGTAACTCCAGGGAAATTTCCCACATGCTGATTAGAGCCAGTCAGCTGGTTAAAGAGAGTGGTTTTCCCACAATTTTGGTTGCCGGCCAATGCAAACATCATCTTAGTCTTGCTCCTCCACCTCGATGTCGTGCGCATCCTCCCGACGCA
>JAVVPJ010000013.1:8727-11380 GCA_036655815.1 Oscillospiraceae bacterium | reverse complement strand
CCTTGGAGAATGGGCACTGACAACCCTGACGGGGCAGTATACTGCATTATTTCACCGCTATGCTCCCACTGACAGCCAGAAACTGCTGCTGTCAGATGACATCGACGGCTCCATCGCTACGCCATTGGATAGGACAGCGGCGCGGATTCTCTATGTCATTCCTATTGAGCGTCCCACCGTGCTGTACCTCGATTGTTTTGACGGCGCAAGTACCCGCCTGACTGAACATGTCAATGGAGCCATGTCGGTGCGGGTTAATGGCATTGAGTGCGTCGCCTCCTACCCCTCCCAACGGGAAAATGGTCTGCTGGAACTAGGGTATTTTTCAGAGGGCAGCGTCGTTGTGGAACTGATGGTGAAGCATGGCGTGTCCGCACGTTCCTTTGGTGTCTTTGGGCTGGATGTTAATGCGCTACGGGGTGCGCTGGGCGCAGTACGGGGCGCTGCGCTCAATGCTACAGGACGCACACTGTCAGGAAGCGCTGTGGCCGAGCAGGATGGCGAACAGCTCGTGATTCAGCTTCCGTGGTCACAGGGGTGGCACGCAACAGTCAATGGCCAAGAACACGAAATTGAGCAGATCTTGGGAGCGTTTATGGCTATTTCATTGGAAAAGGGGCAAAACTGTGTCGAAATGACGTTTTTCCCTGTCGGAATGGGCATGGCACTGGGCATTGGTGTGGTAGGCGCGCTGGCATTCTGCTGGGCAGCGCATAGCCGACGTCGGCGCAAAGCGTCCTCTGATCTTGTGGTCAAGGCTGCACTGGGTACATTGTCCGTTTGTTGCTGGCTGATTTTTTTCCTTGTTTATCTGCTTCCCCCTGCACTTTGGCTACTGATGTGATTAGAGAATCAAGCACGTGGGCACGCTAATGCCGAGGTGATTGCAATGGATTCCATTTCGCGTCCGATGCCCAATGAGGAGATGCAACGTTATTTTGATGAGTTGCCTCCTTTTGTGCAGGAAAATGTGATGCAGTCGGGTCAAAAGCCAAAAACACTGGAGGAACTGCGCTTTTATGCGCAACATCTGCTGCATGACAATCGCTGATTTCACACTGCTTTAGAGGATAAGGCACACGCAAACAAGGCCGCTGTCGGAGAAGAATCCGGCAGTGGCCTTGTCCCTTTTTTGAAGAGACATGCGGCCGACACCCAGTGCATATACATCACCGAGGTGAGAGCATGAGGTGGAGAGCCTTTCGCGTATTTTCACGCAGACCGGGACGTCCCGCAGCGCTGCTCCTTTTGCTGCTGGTGGCAGCGGCAGGTGGACATTGGGCAGTCGGGCTGCTGTCGTCCGGGGAGATGACGACAGCAGCGTCCATTCGGCGGCAGGCAGGTAAGTCCGAAACACAGCGGCAAGAATTTCTGAGCGGATTGGGGTGGCAGATCGAACCGGAGCCGTGCGAGGTGGCTGAGGTGGTGATCCCCAAGGAGTTTGATGAGGTTTATCAAAATTACAATGTCATCCAGCTTGAGCAGGGCATGGGATTGGAAAAATACAGAGGAAAGCGATGCAAACGCTATACCTATGTGGTACATAACCATCCGTCACAGGCGCAGAGCGTGCGTGCTAATCTACTGGTGATGGGAGGCAAGATCATCGGAGGAGATGTCTCGTCATTGGGGATGGACAGCTTTATGCAAGGGCTGGCTTTCCCTGAGGTGGCATCGCCCAACGCCCCACCCAATGCTGCGTCTTACGCCACGTCCCACGCCGCTATGTCATGATAGTACGCGCCCACAATCCCGCAGCGTCGCGCAACGAGAAATGCGTTGCACGACGCTTTTGTGCAGTGACGCGACAACCGAATGTGGACACGTGAGAGGGAACGGGACAATTTAACAGCGAGCTTTTGTACATACAATGTAAGAATACGGGAGATATTGTTGGAACACACAGGCAATATGGGCTTATTTTGTTTAAACTGTGAAAATTTGGGGATGGAATGTTAGCCTCTTTGCCTCTATAATGATGGATACAGATTAAGCTGTACAAAGCGCCAAATGGCGTGGACGCCTGTTGCGGCTGCACGGCGGCAGGAAGGCTCCCTTGGATATGTGAGTCACACAGCCCCTGAAAGGGCGTGCGTATTCGAGCGGGCAGAAAGGAATTTATGGTATGCGACAAGCATTGCAAATGATATGTCTGGTGGGCGCACTGTGTATGATGACCGCCATGCCGGTCAAGGCCAGCGCGGTGGATGGCGGGATACGATCCACACTGCAATATGTGCGTGTTTATCAAGGCGCGGCGGTGTCAGGAGATTCAGTGATGGTGGGTGTGGACGCGCAGGATGGCGATGGAATTGAGCGCATTCAGGTTCGGTTTCAGAATGACGATACCGGAGAAATCCTCAACATGATCTTGCGTGAGACAGCGGGAGATGCCGCTTTTGAAGAAGAGTATGGTGGACTGCTCACCTTACCGGGAAATGCTGGCATAGGAATTTATCGCCTCAAAAGCGTTGAGATTATCGATCGCAGATCAAACAGCAGCGTCTATTCACGCGCGGCTGACCGGCGGTTGAGCTGGAATGAGCCTCTCATTTTGGAAGAGTTGCCCGGTGTCGCCATTGTGGAGGATGCTAACACACTTGCGTTGCTGGAATGCCGCGTCGAACAGCAGAACGTTACGCCAAATGGCCTG
>JAVVPJ010000013.1:7319-8717 GCA_036655815.1 Oscillospiraceae bacterium | reverse complement strand
CTGACTTTTTTGACTGTGAGCGCGCAGACTGGCGCTTCGGAATTGGTGCGCGCTGAGGTTACGTTTGACAATCAGAGCGGCAAACAGCTGCACTATGTATTGACGGAAGACGAACGACTCGACGACGGACGTTTACAGGCGCCTCTTGAGGTGTCAGGCGGCGAGCAGAGTAGCAGTTATCATCTCAGCCGTGTGCTGCTGCGTGACGAGGCCGGTCGGGAACAGACTTGGGCGCTCAATGGGCGTGGCGATACCCGTCCACTGGCTGTTGCATGTTCTTTTTCTGTATCGGAGTCACAGCATGACGACGTGATTCCACCCCGACTGCTGTCGGTTTCGGCCGCGCGCGCCGGGGAGTTGGGAGATAGCGCACGTTACTTGCTCGAGGTTCGGGCTACCGACGATCGAATGGGTATTGATCATATTACGGTGCGCTTTCGCAACGACGAAAACGGTCGGTTTATCAGCCACATCATGACTGCAAAAGATCGCCGGGGCGACATCTATTTTGGACAACTGGAAATCAACCGCTATGAGCCGCCCGGTACTTTTTCACTCGACAGCGTGAGCTTGACCGATCGGGCTGACAACTATCAAGCCTACTGCCGTCCAGAGGATGTGACCGAGGCCAACCGCAAGTTGGCGTTGCCCGCACAGGTGAAACTGATCGTGCCGAGCACACAGGACGCCGCTGATGCGCAGGCACCGACCCTTCGTACGATATCTATGATGACTGTGCAGGCACAGATAGGAGAAACCTTGACTGTAATGGCACAAACCGATGATGACCTTTCGGGGGTTGACCGGGCAGAACTGCGGTTTTTGAATGCGGAGGGAAAGGGGATCAGCGTGACGCTTGTCCCAAGAGGAACGCAGCTTGAGGGTGTTCTTCAAGCCTCGCAGACACGGCAGGCAGGCATGTATCGTCTGGTACGAGCACGATTGTACGATCATGCGGGAAACATGCGTGTCTATGCGCAAAGCCCTGATGAAAAGCAAGAATTACTGCCCTGTGAGGTGTGCTTCGTTCTGGAGGCCAATGCCGACGAAGCTGTTCCCATACCATCATAAAAACGATTGTTTCATGTGCACAAGAACGCGCAGGACGTTTCAGCGGGAAAACCCATCGTTGTCATCGTTTCCATGGGGAAACAGAATAAAAAATATCTTTTGCCTCGCCTTATGCCCGGCGATTGATAACCAGAGGCGGCAATAGGGTTTGTAGAGCAGCGCAAAACACCTTCCGGTCATTGTGAAGTGACCCCAAAAGTTAGACTGATCATTTAATGAAGCAGCCGAGAAGGCTTGTTGTCTGTGAATTGCAGGCGGCAAGCCTTCTCGCTTTGCCTTGATGCTGCTACATGGAAGGAATTTTTTGACACCCGGTGCAAATGTCAT
>JAVVPJ010000013.1:0-7309 GCA_036655815.1 Oscillospiraceae bacterium | reverse complement strand
TGTCATCTGCTGAGGCACCATTACAGGTGACAAAGGTGTTTCCTACAGTAGCCGTTGCACCAAACTCCACAGGCACTTGAATGCAGATATCTTGGCTGATGGTAAAAGAACATGTACCGTTTTGAAGACCGCTGCAGCTGTTTTTGCCTGGGGTTACGATGGGATCACCACAGCATTTTGTCAGCGTAGCACCTGCCTGCGCAAATGGTATCACCGTGACCGGTACACAAATTGATGCAGACTGATAGCCTACTGTCGGGCAGGTTTGTTTTTCTGCAGGAACTTTCGGAATAGGAAAAGATTCAGACATGATAAAACTCCTTTCATGAGCAAACACATACAGTGTGAAATGTCTGCTGCTTTATCTTATGCCTTTATCGGTTTGACGACACAACTCTTGCATCCATGCGCCAACGTGCGTGCGATTTGTTACAGTCTGGTTTGCCTCTGGGTCTATTCGGGGTTGTCCCCGAATAGAATTAAAGGACAAAGATTGCTCAAACAACTGTGTGCCTCCGTCGGTGGCGATTGGCAGAAAATTGGCAAGGTTCTTCACCCACACGAAAATAATTGCAGGTTTCCTTTCGCAACGGATCAATGGGGTCCTGCTCACAAAAGTCAATTGACAAAGCAAAAAATCAGGCGGATCAAGAAGAACACAACAAAAATGCGCCCCAACATATGACCGAAGAACTCTCATTATACAGATGTAGAAACAAAAATGAAACAGACACAGCTCGGTGCCGTGTCTGTACCATAATTTGTATTGTAGGAGGAGAAATCGTGGACGCTGACATGCGCGAGGAGCAGGGACTTTCGGACAGAGAGGCCAAGCGGCTGCTGATGCAGATGGGTCCCAATACGCTCAAGACCAAACAGAAACTGTCCCCCCTTCGAATTTTTGCGGGACAGTTTCGAGATGTAATGGTGCTGATCCTGCTGGCGGCAACGGCGATTTCGGCGCTGCTGGGAGAGGCAGGAGAGGCGCTGGCCATCGTGGCCATTGTGCTCGTCAACGCACTGCTGGGATTCTTTCAGGAGTGGCGCACCGAACGAACGCTGGAGGCGCTGGCCGATATGGCGGCCCCCGGCGCGCATGTGTTGCGAGATGGGGCACGCAGATGGATCCCTGCCGTCGAGGTGGTTGTGGGAGATGTGATGTTGCTCGAAGCAGGTGATCGCATTGCGGCAGATGCACTTGTGTTGGAACAGGCGATGCTTTCTTGCGACGAGTCCCTGCTGACGGGAGAATCGCAGGCGATAGAGAAGCGCGCGGCTCGGAAGGACGATCGCCGCGCTGTGCGCGAAAGTATGGTCTTCATGGGAACCAACGTAGTGCAAGGCCGGGCAATGGTGTGTGTGACGGACACCGGAATGAAGACCGAAATGGGAGCGATTGCAGGGCTGCTGGAGAGCATTGAGGAAGAGCCGACACCGTTGCAACTTAGGCTTGATCAAGTGGGCCGCACCATTGGCGCACTCTGCCTCATCGTATGTGCTGTCGTGGCGGTCACTGGCGTGTTGCGCGGGGAAAAGCCATTTGATATGCTGATCATTGGCATTAGTCTGGCAGTCGCGGCGGTTCCCGAGGGGTTGCCTGCCATCGTCACCATCAGTCTGGCACTGGCGGTACGACGTATTTTAAAACGCAATGCGCTTATCAAAAAGCTGCACGCGGTTGAAACGCTGGGTTGCGCGACCGTGATCTGCTCTGATAAAACAGGCACATTGACCGAGAATCGCATGACGGCCCGCCAGCTGTTTACCTTGTCCGGGGCGTGGACGTTGGAAGAGATCAAAGGACAGTATCCCCCTGAGATATGTGCCGCCGCGCGGTTAGGCACACTGCAAAGGCTGGTGGAGACAGCCGCCTTTTGCAACGACGCGCACCTGATTGCACGTCGGCGTGGCCTGAAGGGAACCAAGACAGACTGGGTGGCTGGGGGAGAGCCAACCGAGGCAGGACTTCTGCTTTGCGCTGCACGTCTGGGTGTCAACCCCAGCGGATTTATCCGAGAGAGCGAACAGCCCTTTGATGCGATCCGCAAACGCATGTCGGTTACGGGACTGTGTGCCGATGGCCGCCGACGCGTCTTTGTCAAGGGGGCACCCGAACTGCTGCTGGAACTGTGTAGCAGCTACTTGACTGATGGTGGTACGTACACGATGACGTCCGAGGGACGGCGACGTATCCTCCGGCAGAGCGAAAACATGGCAGCCGATGCGTTGCGCGTGCTGGGATTTGCCTTTCGAGAGGACAACGACGCAAGAGGAAATCCGGAGCGAGGACTGACCTTTGTGGGGTTGGCAGGCCTATATGATCCACCGCGCGTTGAGGCTGTACGCGCTGTAGCAGATTGCCGGATGGCGCACATCAAGCCGGTGATGATTACGGGAGATCACGCCGTGACGGCGCGCGCTATAGCGACGCAACTTGACATCCTTCGAGGGGACGATCTGGTCGTGACCGGGGAGGAAATGGACAGGATGACCGAGGAAAGACTGCGGGAGCGCTGCCCCCATACATCGGTCTTTGCACGGGTGACGCCTGCCCACAAGCTGCGCATTGTGCGGGCATTTAAATCGCGCGGTGAGGTGGTAGCCATGACGGGAGACGGTGTCAACGATGCACCTGCGCTTAAGGAAGCCAGCATTGGTGTTGCAATGGGAGAAAGCGGCACGGATGTCACCCGCGAGGCCGCCGAGGTCATCCTGTTGGATGATAACTTTGCTACGCTGGTGGCGGCCATTGAGGAGGGACGCACGATCTATCGAAACATCCGTAGATTCTTGCGCTATTTGCTCTCCTGCAACTGTGGAGAGGTCATCACCATGTTCTTCGGCATGCTCATGGGCATGCCTGTCATTCTGACACCGATTCAACTGTTGTTAGTCAACCTTGTGACCGATGGACTTCCCGCTATTGCACTGGGACTGGAGCCAACAGAGGAGGGAACCATGCGCGAGAGGCCTCGCGCTGCCTCCGAATCCATCTTTGCCAATGGCTTGCTGGGACGCATTTTATTTCGCGGTGCACTGATTGGGCTGACGACACTGGGGATTTTTACGCTTTTCGCCGATAGAAGCGCCTCACTGGAGACGGCCCGTACCGGGGCACTTGCCACACTCATCATGACGCAACTCTTTCATGTTTTTGAGTGCCGTAGCGAGCACAGGGGGATCCTGGAGATGAACCCCTGTTCTAATCCGCTCCTGCTGCTTGCGGTGCTGCTGTCATTGTCCGCAACAGTGGCCGCCATCTATGTGCCAGCGGTGGCGCACGTCTTTGAGACAACAATACTTACCCGTTCACAGCTTCTGACGGTGCTGCTGTGCAGTGGGGCGGTGCCGCTTTGCTCCTCACTGGCGCTGATGTTTTCGCGCCATGTGTGGCGTGGTGTCCCGGACGCATCTTCCGATTCGCACACATTGAGGTCGTCACAATAGAACGGATTCCTGAAGAGAGACATAACGAGCATATGGGTCTGCCGTTCGGATGGGATCAAGCATTCAATATTCTGCGGTTATGCGCGGGTCGGGAGATGCTTCGGCTTCGCCTGATCCGCGCAACCTGTGTATGGGTAAGGCGGTCCGGTCCTGTGGACTGACATTTTTCGAGCGCGGGTGCGGAACGGACAGGCCCACAGCATGAATCCAACGCAGGAAAAGGCCTTTGGAAGAAGATCGTCCAAATAGGGGAGCTTAAAAGATGATAATTTATCACAACAGCAGGAATTTCAGGACAAAAGCACACCTAAGAACTGGATGGAAAGTCCAAGTCTCTCCATTTTTCTATTGACCCTTTTGACAAGAAGAGTTAAAATATATCATTGTCCGACATCGTGTCGAGAATTGACGAGGTGCTTCCATGAAACGAATTCTGGTATGCTTGATGACTGTTCTGCTTTTGCTCACTGCGTGCGGACAAAATACCATCATATCCTCTCAAGGAACCGTGACGCCGCCCGAGAGACATCATCAAAGCGATTTTCCCCCCGAATATCCCGATGCGTTGCAATCGTTTCCCGCTGATGTGAGCTCGCGGGAGGGGTCGCCCTCGAGCAGCAAGGCCCCAGCCTCGAGCAGCAAGGCCCCAGCCTCGAGCAGCAAGGCTCCGGCCTCGAGCAGCAAGGCTCCGACCTCGAGCAGCAAGGCCCCGGCCTCGAGCAGCAAGGCCCCAGCCAAGGCTCCGGCGGACAAAGAACAGGAGGCTGTTGAGATGCCAAACCTGCCTACTGCGCCGACTGCTGCCAAGCCTTCCACCGCAACGACCCCCAAAGAGGTACGGGCCGTGTGGGTATCCTATCTGGAATTTTTGACGCTGGCCAAAAACCAGACCTGTGCTTCCTTCACAAACAACATAGGAGGTGTATTTTCCAGAGCAGCTGATTATGGGCTGAACACCATTATGGTTCAAGTGCGCCCCTTTGGTGATGCACTTTATCGATCGGAGTATTTCCCTTGGTCGTATGTGCTTACCGGTGAGGAGGGAGTTGACCCAGGGTACGATCCACTGGCGGTGATGGTGGAGCAGGCTCAAAAGTACGGGTTGCGCATTGAGGCGTGGATCAACCCCTATCGCATTCGCACCAGCAGCGCCCGAGCCATTGGCGATGCGAACCCTGCAAAGGGCTATCTCGTGTCGGGAAGCGATGCTGTGATTCAATACAAGGGTGGAACTTATTATAATCCAGCTAGTACAACAGCACGCAATCTTATCACTGCAGGTGCGGTGGAAATTGTGAAAAATTATGATATTGATGCCATCCATTTTGATGATTATTTTTATCCTACTACAGATGCGGCTTTTGACGCCGCTGATTATAAGGCATATCAGAATTCAGGCGGTCGTCTGGCGCTGTCTGACTGGCGTCGAGACAATGTTAACACATTGGTCAAACAGGTGCATATGGCCATTAGAAGCGCAGATTCCGGCGTACAGTTCGGCATCAGCCCACAGGCGCGCATGGATGTCAATTACAATGCGCAGTACGCCGATGTCAAGACATGGGTATCCAACGGGTGGGTAGACTACATCTGTCCACAGATCTATTTCGGATTTGAACACAGTACGGTTCCCTATTCCCAAGCCCTTGCGACATGGAGCGAGATGACGCGCGGAACCGGCGTTGGGCTGTACATCGGGCTGGCGGCCTACAAATGCGGCGTGGCCGATGGTGGTGCGGGTAACGCTAAAAATGAGTGGATCGATTCTGATGATCTGCTGGAGAAGATGGTTGCTGAGGCACGAAAAGAGTCGACCTATGCAGGCTTCGCACTCTATCGCTATGACTCGATCTTCGCACCCGTAGCCGCTGTGAGTGGGCATATCACTCAGGAACGTGAAAATCTCGCGTCTATTCTGTAGCACCGCAAAGGGGACGAATCTGTGGCACAACGCCGAAAAAAACGCAAAGGCAAGACCTCTATTACGCTAATATGCATCCTATTGCTGTGCATGACGGTGGGGGTGGGGCTGCTGGCAGCCTGGTCAACCAAACTAGACTTTTCTGTGATCAAATGGCTGGGAAGCGACGCGGAAAACGCGACCTCCCGGCCTTCGTCGGGTTCGGAGACTGACCCATTCGGGGAGACGTCGGGCGGCGATGCGCCCGTTTCGAACGCAGGGACCAATTCCACACCTGATGTGCCATCCGGCGTTCCTGAGGGCCCGATCGAGGCGCATGTCCCCGACGAAATGCGGGCGGTGATGCTGACACCGAATCAGGATTATCCGGTGACAGGCGACACTGCTGCGATTAAAGCGGGCATTGATGATGCGCTGGAGAAGGCGGTGCGTCTGACCATGAATACGGTCGTGCTTGACACCAAATTGCCGGATGGTCTGCTCTATGCATCGCCGCGACTTCCCAGCCCGTCCTTTGAGGAGGGCTTTCACCCGCTGACTTATGCAACGGCGCAGGCGCGGGCGGCGGGGCTGTATGTTTATGCCATCTTTTATGTGGCGGACAACGGCACGGGGCCGCTCGGGTGCATGAATTCTACGGCACTGGATGTCGTGTCGGGCGACGCTGCAAGTTTTTCGGCTGTCTGCCAACCAGATGGGGTGTTGTTGGATGGTTACTACAACGTTGCTGATGATTTGAGCTATCAGACCTATTTGCAGGAGGGTGGCGGTATCGGCTATGACGCCTACATGCAAGCTCTGCCGCAGGAGCTGGTGAAGCTGTCGCGCAAGGTGATCCAGAAGGGTGCGTCGGCCATTCAGGTGGGGCTGCTGTCGGAGGCGGTGTGGGCCAATGCATCTGACAATGAGCGGGGCAGCAAGACGGTTGCGCCTTTTGCAACGCTGACCGACGGCAATGCTGATACGCTGGATATGCTGGACAAAGGGCTGGCTGATTTTATTGCGGTTAAGGCCTACGGTTCGACCAATGATCCCGCAGTGCCTTTTGGCACACTGGCTACATGGTGGGCCGAACGGGCTGCGGACGTCCATAAACCGCTCTATATGGTGCATGCGGCTGACAAGGCCGTCACCGATGCGGTCGGGTGGGGGGAATACGATCAGCTTTCGCGTCAGGTCATTGAGGTTCGGGACAAGCCCGGCTATGGTGGGAGCATTTTCAACAGCCTTTCCCGTATGCTGGAGGATCCCAAGGAATTTGCAACCAAGCTGATTGGCTATTATGCGGGAACGGTCAAAAAACAGCATATTCTGACCAATCTTGAGGTGACGCAGCCTGCCCAGCTGACCTATACCTCGTTCGATCAAACGGTGGTTTTTGCTGGAAATACTGATCCCAACACCGATGCCAGCATCAATGGCGTCAAAATCACAACCGATGAAAATGGCTATTTTCGTCTGGAGATGGATCTCAATGAAGGCCTCAATGCCTTTCAAATCGTTCATAAGGGAAAAACCGTGACCTACAATATCACCCGCGTTATCGAGGTGGTCAAAGAAGTCACTCCCACCGGAAAGCTTACGGCCGACGGCGGTACCAAATTGACCATTTCGGCGATCGCTTACAAGCAAGCCAAAATATATGCCGTCATTAACGGCCAGACGGTTTCTCTCTCAGCTGTTGAGGATCAGGGAGATGACGAATACAAGGGCACTCCGTATGGTCGATTCTCTGGCTCCTACACCGTTCCGGATGCAACCACCACGGTACAGAACCTCGGTGCAATTGTTGTATATGGCGAGTGGGGAGGCTATCAGAAGAACAAAACCGGCGCGGCACTCACAGTCAATGCGAGGGCGCTGCCCTCCGACGGAAAGCCTGTCATGGTCACGAGCGAGTGGGCTGAAACGTTCCCCTCCGATACCTTGTCTCATTATTCT
>JAVVPJ010000012.1:2866-11538 GCA_036655815.1 Oscillospiraceae bacterium | reverse complement strand
GGAAACCCACTCGTAAAAGGACATGCTCTCGCTCATGCCCCATTTGAGCGTCACATTGCCGTATTTGGTCATGCCGGGCATCTTGCGGGGGGAGTTGATCGGCTCGGTGCCTTCACGATATTCGATGACATCCACCGATGCGTCAAATCCGCTCACCTCCGAAAATGCAGCAACATCAATGCTGTCGATCTCAAGCCGGTAGTTGTATTTCTTGAAGGGATACGTATTAATTGCCATGCTTTTTAGCCTGCCTTTCGATGATTGTGATAGTGGCTCCCCGAGGCTGACCCCTCATTATTCCTTCATGTTCTGCGTGATGCGGAAGATGACAAACTCGGCGGGACGGCTGGGGGCAACCCCGATGACACAGATCAGACGTCCGTTGAGAATGTCGGACTGGGTCATCGTATCATGCCCAATGTTGACATAGAATGCTTCTTCCTCCGTCGATCCCACCAACGCCCCTGCACGGTACATATCACGCAGGAAGGAGGCGATGGTGCGCTGCACACGCAGCCACAAAACCACGTCGTTTGGCTCGAAGACGGCCCAGTTGGTCTGTGCCTTGATGGTCTCTTCTAAAAAGATGAACAGACGGCGCACGTTGACATACTTCCACAGGCTGTTGGAGGAGCAGGTGCGTCCACCCCAGATCCGGATCCCCTGTCCCGGCAGCGCACGAATCAGGTTCACACCGGCGGGATTGAGCAGATCCTGCTCCCCCTTGTTGTAGAGGCAGGATAGCCCCAGCGCATTGTTGACCACTTCGTTTGCCGGCGCCTTGTGTACGCCACGATTCCGATCGCTGCGCGCATAAATGCCGCAGACCGCCCCCGAGGGTGGAATGTAGGCTGACTTCTTCGCGGCCATGTCATAAACCTGTATCCACGGATGATACATTGCGGCATAGTCAGAATCCACAATCTCGCGATGAAGCAACAGCTCCTGCGGCTTGATCACCTCCAACGGCATATCCAGCACCGCAAACCGCGACGCAAGGTTTTGACAGTGCGCCACCAGCGCAAGCTGCACCGCAGGCGAGGTTACACCCGGAATTGCCATAATCGACACGTTTCCAATTTCTTCAAACGCTGCCAGTCCTGTGCGTGCGCCCGGCGCGTCTCCACCTCCGATGTAAAGTGAATCGTCGGCAGTCTTGCAGCTGCCGTCTGTGCCGCCCACCAGGGTGAAGGTTGCCTTTTCTGCATCCGCATCTCCCGAGATGGCGAGCATCGGCGGACAGATGTCCTCAATGACGTTGACTGAAAGCGTCACCAGCGCCGATTTGGACAGTCGGTTGCTGATATAGTCAGAGCTTTGAAGGTTCAGTGACACATTCTCATAGCTTTCCACGACATCCCCGCTCAGGATGCTGATGGTGACCTCGCACGTCGCAATCGTCGTTTTGGGCACCAGCATCTGATCCACAATGTCCTGCTCGAACTCCTGCTCAAAGCAAAGCTGATTCCCCTGCACCTTGGTGATGCGCGTGTGGCCCATCACCTTGCCGTTTCGCAACAGCGCAACAACGTCTCCCACCGCAAACCCCGTCGCACTTTTTACGGTGTGAAGCTTCGTGGCGCTGATCGCATCCTCCGTCGTCGCCAGCACTTGCGTCTTGGCTTTCGACGCCGCTGCAACCGCCACCCGGATGTCATTGCCCCATTTGCCCGGGTTCTTGGCTTGAATCACCAGAGAGCTCATGACGGTTTGCGCGGCCTTGGCATCCTCTGGCGCAACACGCATGATGTAGCAGCGTGCCCCTCCGTTGGCGAAAAACTGCTCGACCGCATACGGCAGAAAACGGTTTTTGCCATAGCTTGCCTCTGTGAGATAGCCTCCAAATTTGCGGCTGTATTCCGAAAAGCTTGTGATGAATTCAGGCGTGCCAATGACGTCGCCCTTTTCCGCCATGCCGATGAAACCCGCGGTGCTGGTGCCCACGCCCTCCATCGCTCTCATGCCGGACTCAAATTCCTCTACATATACACCGGGAGATAAATATTCTGCCATTTTTTTATTGGATCTGAGCTTGCTTGCCCAGATCGCTCCTCCTTCACTGCGTTTTTTGTGAGCCATCGGCCCAGTGCCGTTAGTTCCCTACCAGGGTGCTGGTTTGTCCGGGATTGAGAATCTGAATCACGCCTCCGTAGGCACACATTGCCTTGCAGGTGTTGTTCAGCGCTGGTACATTGGCAATCAGCACGGTCGCGGAGCCGGGAGCCCACGGACCTGTGATGACGGGAATGCAGGGTTGCGGGGTCAGAACACCGAGCGCCGCAGCGGTTGCCGATGCCACCATTGGGTTTGCCATTGCGTTGCACATGCCAAACGGCATGATGTTGCCCAGCGGCTTCATGTCCATGATGTTGGCGACAGGCGTACCGCAGAGCGTTTTGTTCTGTGGGGGCACCATCAGAACCGAAGGCGCCATGCCAAAGCTGCACATCAATTGGGCGCCGTTTGTAACAAGCAGCCCCATTGCCTCACCTCCTCACTGTAGCTTTCAATGCTCTGTAATGTATCCTTCAATTCCTCTTCGATTGGGATGGAAAACTGCCCCTGCGTGTCACATATGCTGCCATACGCGCGCAGAATCGGTTCCCCCTCCTTGTGCCGATGCAGGAAATGCCGGTCAGATAAATAGCCGCCGCTTTGATCCCTTGCAGTGATGACGAACAGCTCACGGCTTGCTCCTGTGCCCATGCAAAACCGATGACGCGTCAGCACGCGCGGCGTATAGCCCATGAAGGTCAACCGGCTGGGGCCGCCATCCGTTGGGGCTTCCAATGTCCTGAGCTTGAGCGGCGGCGTGTCAGGACACAGCGCAATGACCGTTTCGCCGGGTCGATGGTGGCCACGGAGCAATGCGCAATCTGAAAAATGCAGATCCCCGCGCCGGAAAAGCCGCAGAATTGCGATGGGGTTGTGCGGATCAAGCGTGTCTCTGCACAAGGTCACTGTCCGAGGAATGAAGTGCGTTCCCTTGACTGTCAGCGTCCAGCTCTTTCCCGTCAGTCCCACAAAAACGTAGAACCCTTCGGGCTTTTTGAGCGGACAAAACGCTCGTCCGTTCACCCAAAATTGAAAACCATCCTCCGGCAGATCGGCGCCTGTGAAATCATCTTGAAACAGTAGTACAAAATTGACCGAGGTTTGAATCAATATCACCACCCCCTCTCCTTGCGGGCCTCACGCGGGACGTGCCGGTTATTCTGACGTCCCGGGTTGATGAAGTGCAAATTCAACGTCGGTCACCCGCACAATCGCCTGACTGTGCGCCGAGGACAACAGCACCGGTGAAACGTTGAAAAAAACACCGAGTTGATAGGGAACCGAAAGCGTACTCCAAACCTTGCTTTTATCCTCAAAGCTGAGATTGAGAAAGGTGATCGACGCATCGTCATCCGCGCGCTCCCCAAAGGGATGTGCGGCCGCAATGTTCACCGTCGGCTGGTCAGAGAGTGCTTGCAGCGCCCGCCCGAGAATGCGCTGCTCCGCTTCTGCACCTGCGGCAATCTGTGCCTTGCTGTTGAGAAACAGCAGATAGCAGAGCGTCAGCGGCCTTGGCGGAAACGTTTTGCGATTGTCTGCACCGCGCAGCTGCGCCGAGCTGCGGTATTCACTCATCTCGCGCAGGTCGTATAAAAACAGACCCACTTGAAAATCAGCGTTTTTGTCGGAGGGCGACGCCAGCTTGATGGATTCGGGTGACTGCACCGGCTCGGGACACAAGGCTGCGCGCAAGGTTTTCACCAGCGCGGCGCTCACATCGGAAATGATTGAAAAACTGGCCATGGCGGCATCTCCTTTCAGCGTTCCAGAGAGAAAAACAGCGGAGCGTCTCCGTTCGCGGAATAGCAGTAGCGATAGGTCAGATCATCTGACAGATAGGAGCGCCCACGAATTGCCGCCGCAAAGTTGATGTTCGAAAGCTTCACAAACAGATGGTTTTGATTGTCCATCTCAAACATCACCTGCGAAAAGGCCGTCGGAACCAGCTGACGGATAAAGTCGATCGCAACACAGTCCTCCATGGAGGGTGGAATATTGTCAGGAAACTCCACTGCGCCCTTGGGTGGACCGCTTTGATCCGAGGCGAAAACCGTGATCTTTTGAATCTGCACCTTGCTTCGATCAAGCTCTGCTTCGCTTTGCCACACATTTTTGTCTATTTCAAAATACAGCGTGTCGCTTTTTTGCACAAAATCAGGTCGCTTTTCATCCGGCTCTGGAAGGACCACCGAGATTTCAGGCGCAGCCGATGCTGTGCCATCCGTCGTGCCGCCGGACGGTGCAGATGACGCAGACGGTGTGTTCGTCAGCCCTGCGCCGCTTCCCGCGCTGTCGTCCCCATATTGCGCATTGCCGGCGCCATCCGCTACATACCACGCCATGGGAACCACCGCAAGCGCCCCACCCCCCGCCGTGCGCTGCATGGCATGGGAGGGTGCCTGCTGCGGCTGCTGCGACAACGACCGAAGCGCGGGCTGCCCCCCGGCCACTGCGGGCATCAGGAGGGAGGCCGGCTCCAGCGTCAGCACCTGCGGTGGCACGACGCTGGGTGGCACGACCCCGGGCACGGGCATCGTTTCGTCCGGCATCAGGTACATTGTTCCGTCTCCCGCACCGTTTCCGGGCTTTTCCCACGTATCCACCAAGACCCGACAGCTTGTGGTGACAATCACACCCGCCTGCTCATAGACAAACGCACTGTCCGTATCGGTGTAGAAGATGCGCGGCGTTTCCGCAAACGCTGCTTCTAGATCTGCCAGGGTTGAATGCACCAGCGAGCGGTAGTTGATGGCATTGCCATACATGTCGCCGGTATAGAGAAGCTTGCCCGCTTTGCTGTACTGTGCGCCCTGTCCTTGCATCGCACCTTGAAAAAAGGAACCCTTGTATTTCACGGTCCCGTCGTCATAATACAGCACGCCGTCTCCGTGAAACACTCCCTGCGAAAACCGGCCCTCGTAGAGGAGAAGCCCCTGCTCTGAATAGAGCTTGCCTGCCCCTGCGTAAAGACCGCCCTCGAACCCGCCAACATACAGCAGCGCCCCCTCTGGGGAATAGAGACGCCCCTCGCCTTGGTAGAGGTTGTCGACAAATTCGCCCTCATATTTGACCTTGCCGGACGGATAATAATGAATGCCCTTGCCGTTGTATTTGTTCTGATGAAAGCCCCCTGCATAGAGCATCCTTCCGCTGCGGTCGTAAAGCGTTCCGTTCCCCTTGCAGACGCCGCCGGCGATGTCCCCCGTATAGACCACCTTGCCGTCCGCCGCGCGGATGTTGGCCACTCCGCTGAACTCCCGCAGCGCCATATCGTTGTAGTTGTAGCTCACACTGGTTGCCACCGCCGCCGCTTTTGCCACCGGCTCCATCGGGAGCTTGGACGCAAACATGGTGAAGTAGATCAAAACCCCTGCACACAGAATCAAAACCAGCGTTAAAAACAGCTTCTTATACACCCAGTGCTGCCCAATGACATAATAATCTTCTCGCGTCTGCGGCTTGAGGGTGATGAGGGCTTTGACCTTTTTGGTGAGCGGGGAAACCAGCTTCGCTGTGATGACATTGATGTTAAACAGCCGCTGAATGCGCACAATCAGCATCCTGAATGGGCTGGTGATCGCGGTGACAATGCGCTTGAAGATTGAGGCCAACAGTTTAAACATCCCTCACACCCCCTTTGTTACATAACACCATCATAGCTTTCGTTCCGCTCGAAACACATAATGCCGCGCCACGTTGTCATATTGATTTTCTCGCAGGACCAGCGCAAACATCCCCTTGGCATCGTAGTAACGGCCTTCTTGATAAAGCGCCACCGCCTTGTCAAAGGTTTGCCGTGTCTCGTTGATCAGCCGCGTCTCCTGCGGCGACGTCGCATCGTAAAAATCATAGAGCCCGATCCCCTCGGCCCCCGGCTCCTCAAGATGGCCGATATAGCGACAAAAGTAATTGTCGTGCGTGACGTCAGAAAAGGCCGCCTCGGTCACAATCAGACGGCTGGAAAGCGCACGCAGCGCCTTTTCGCAGTCCACGATCAGATCCATCTCATCCGAGATCAGCGCCGGAACCAGCCGGTTTTCATCTCCGCAAATGCCGTAATAGCTCGGCGCTCGATGAACCGTGAAAAGGGCGTCCAGCCGATTTTGCACCGGCAGCGTGGCGTTGAGCGCATCGAGCCGGGAAAGCGCCGAAAGCGCAAGATCCACCGCGCTGTTTGCGCCGTTCGGGCACATCACCCGCAGCCGCCGCAGACTCACACTGTCTGGCATCAAGGTCGCTGCGTTTTGATCGCAGCAGAGATTCACAATGTTGAAGAACCGATTGGTCAGGGTCTGCTGCTCATCATGGGTCAGATTGTCGCACCGCAGGCGTAGTGAAATGCACAGTACGCTGCAATCCTGCTCCATGCCACCGCCCAGCTCGACGTCGCCCAGATTCTCCTTGCCCAGCATTTGCAGCATCTGCTGCGGGATGAAACGAAAGTAGGTGTCACTGGCCTGCTTGAGGCTGAAAAGCTGTGCGTCAATGTCGTTTGCCATCTTGTTGAAGACCCGAATAATATCAGAAAATTCATCAGTGGCATGATCGGTCAGTCGCACCGAGCGCTGCCCCCGTGAAAACTCTTCCAGTCCCGCCTTGATCTCGCCGATCGGGTGAAGAATCCGCCGGAAGACCAACGACAGAATCAGGGCGATCATCACCACAAAAAACAGCGCCACCAAGAGATAGCTGCGCAGATAGGCATCGGTATATTCGGTCATCCCCGCCAGCGGAATGCCTGTCTCCAGCAGGTAGACCACGGCGCCCGAGGCGCCCCCGATTGGGGTGATGCAGACCAGCCGCTCTCCGGCCGCATCGTTGAGCACGCCCGTTTGCGCTTGCCCGGTGTAGGCGGCCTGCCGATAGAGTGCAGACGCCTTCGCGTCGAGCCGGATCTCAAAGGGATAGGCGCAGGGATAGCTTTCATTGACCCCGATGTACAGCGCCTGCCGCTCATAATAAGCCGTCGAGGCATAGATCGAACGGGTGTTCATGTTCTGCCGGAGATAGGCGTAGGATTCCCCCATATATTGATAGGGATATTCAATCTCCGCAAAGCTTTCAGTGCCGAACAGCGCACGCAACAGGCTGCCCTCGTCGGTCACTTGCTTCTCAAAGCTCTGGCTGATGGAGGCGCTGTAGGTGCTGTAGGAGAAAATCCCGAAAAATGCGAGCGCCATCACCAGCAGCGGGATGCTGGCAAACAAAAGCTTTAACAGAATGGTGCGGCTGCTGCCAACCACGTGGAAAAAACCGCAAATCAGTTGTCCCGCCAACGCGACAATCACAAACCATCCCAGAATGTGCAGCACGGTCGTCAAAATCAGGCGCGGCAGCGTCGGCGTGATCGCACTGACCACCGTGGCGCTCCCTGCGTGACTGACCACCAGGTCAAACCCGTGTCCGTTTGACACCGCCGCTGTGAAATCCTGCAAATTGAGCATGGACATGGCGCGCACATCCACCGGCTTGTAACGGCTGATTCCCGAAAAGGGATCTCCACCGTTTTTGACGATGCTGGTCGAACCATCCGCAAGCGACATCGACAGAAAATCGCCGCTCTCCTGCACCCCCAGCATGATGCGCTCACTGCTCTCGGGCGCGAGGAAGATGGGATAGGTCGCCTCCTGTAGCAGCAGGGCCGAATAAAGCTCGCGCGGCTGTTCCAACCCCTCCGACGCCAGAAAAACCTTTCCCGAGCGTGAACGGTAGGCCACGTTCGCCCCCACCGCCACAACATCACAAATGCCGTCCTTGGGCGACAAACGATAGGTGCGCGCGCCCTTTGCAACCAGCGCGTTCCCGTTGAGCAGCGCCTGCGTGTCATACGCTTCTCGCGACAGCGTCTGCTCCGTGGCATCGGTCGCCATCAGCACCACTTGACCGGTGGCGTCCACCCAGCGGTAACGCTGCCCTTCTGGCGAAACCATGGCGTGGCTTTGCACACGCGGGGAGAACATGCGATTCGGATTGTAAACATCCAGCCGCTGAGACTGCCGCGCATTGGTTTTGGCATCCATGATGTCCAGCAGCAGGTAGAGGTTGCCCTGCGCGTCGCTTGACAGATCCACCAGCGAAAGAAAGGTGTCTCCCTTTTTCAGCGCCAGCGAGAGGGTCGCACTGCTCTGGCCGTTGGGTGTCATGCGATCAATCTCAAGGCGGTCCTGCTCGTAACGCGCCACAATGGTCTGGCCTTCTGGAACCGCAAGAAGACCGGCAATGTTGTCGATGGCCTCTTGACTGCCTGAAAATAGGCCGTATCCGGTGATGCCGACCGCTGCCAACATCGATAGTGCAAAAACCCATAGACTTCTTTTTTTCACTGGCGAAGCACCTCACTTGCTGCAACGTTAAATCGTTTCATCGCCCAGATAAAGATCGCCGATCGTTTCTAACCCGATATAGGTCGTATTCTTTGCGGTGGCATTGCGATAAGAAAGCCGCAGCGTCACTTGATAGATCGCAAAAATCATCGTTGCCAACACAATCGCAATCAAAAATAGGGCCATGGAATGCCGGCGAACCTTGTCACAGAGCTTGGAAAAATCGTTCGCCACCTTCTTCCACCCCACCAGCGGCTCGCTGGGGACATCGGGAATTCGCTTCACAAAGGTCAG
>JAVVPJ010000012.1:0-2856 GCA_036655815.1 Oscillospiraceae bacterium | reverse complement strand
AAGGTGGAAAAGCTTTGCAGCTCTGTCTTTTTTGCGAAAACTTGCAGCTCTCCAGGATAGCTTGAGACAATCCCATTGTAGCGCGCCTGATAGTCCCGGGACAGAATGCCAAAGCACAGCCGCGCCGTCTTTAGAAAAAAACGGGATTCCTCCACCTCTGGCTCCCAGCTGTCAAAGTCCAGAAAATAGTTGAAATAGACCGTCCCGTCCGATGAAATGTTGAGATTCCGCTCCGTGAGCAGCAGCAGTCCGATGGAGCCCACAAGCTGCGTTTCTGCCAGCGAAACCAGCAGACTCTCAACAATTTGCTTGCGCAACGCAAAGGTCGTTGCATAGATCGCTTCGCGGCGTGACAACAGACTTTCCTCCCGGTAGAGAAACACAAGATTGAGGCTGTCTCCATGCGAAAATAAACCAATATAATCACTGTTCGTCGCAAGCGGCCCATCCGATGCGAAAATTCCGGCCACCTGACGGCGCACCGCCCCGGAGATGATCGAAACCACGGTGTAGAACACACCTGTCTTTCGCCTCAGATCAACACAAACCGAAATTTCGTTCACCTCGTTGGTCAGAACGGTGCGAACTGTTTCAAGCTGCATATTCAGTGCTTCAAGCAACGCAATCCCCACCTATTCATCAGAATCATCCCTCTTTTTTCTTCTGGGTCACGATCGCGAATGCGTGAGAATAAACCGTCGGATCGCTGATCGCCTCCACACGGATTTCATAGACCCCCTCGCGCGACGGCGCGGTGTACAGGCCGTTCTGATCGATGGTTCCGTCCTCCGAGCCGGACAGCTTATAGAGACACGCCTCGCTGGGCATATTGATGAAAACCGGCGAAATGTGCGCGGTTGCTTTGGGCTGTAGCACGATGGTGTCAGGGTTGATCATCAGCATCCGCTCGCCTTCGTTCTGCTTCTGCCGCAGCTGCTTGTTGACCTCCCCCAGCTTGATCGCATACCACCGCACCCGAATCCCGATTGGCCCCGCCGTATCGCCCGGTCGCACCCCCACGACAAAGGTGCCGCGTTCCGGCAGCACCTTCACTGCCGTGGACAGCTTGTAGATCCGCTCGCTGTCGTGCGCGTGGCCATCTTGATCAAAAATCGAAATGTCTCCAAGAATGATTTCACTGGTGCTCCCGGTTCGCTTGTCGGTCGTGATGTATTCAATCCCGACATCAACATAGACCGGTCCCATCCCGAGGCCGTGCATGATCTCCTCTGAAAAAATTGACTCCTTGGTGTCATACCCCAGCCCCAGCGGGAGCGTGAAGACGCCACAGGCCGTGTTGCGCAGCTGCTCTGGCTGCCCGGCAACCACCAAGCCACCCCCGGGCGCTGCGGCCGCCGCAGCGGGGACGCTGGCCTGACTTGTCTTGGGATAAAACGCCTCGATCCGGCGCAGCGCCATAAGCTGCTGGGCATTGTAGCTGTACTGCCCAAACGGGGCAGGGGAGATGCTGTCGATCATCACGGCGGTGTTTTGCCGAAGCAGGGTGAGCTTCGCGATCCAAAGCCGCTCGTCATAGGTGTCACCCAGCGTCTTGTCCATCGACCTTCCGTAATATGCGCCCAAATAAAAATCCGTCAGCTCCTGCCCAACCGGCTTGATGTCCGCTGTAAACGCGCGGTTGAGCGAAAACGACTCGTCCCCACCCTTGCGCATCGTAAAGTCCTTGATCGACAGCGCGGTCCCGCCGCCGTAGACATACGACTCGGGGCGCAGCAGACAGTCAAATGTGCGAAGCTCTCCCTGCGCAAGATGCAGATTGTTGACCGAAAGCTCGGTGCTCTGCTGCCCGTTCGCGGCGCACAGGCCCGGTGTCTCAAGCTGATAGGCAAAGGAATAGACCCCCTGCCCGGGGCTTAACCGTTTGATCTGCGTCTGCACCATCAAATCGCTCCCGGTGGGCAGGTAACGCGGCGTCAGCTGTGTGACCTCCACCTCCTGATCCGCATAAATCGTCAGACACCCCACCATTTCGTCGCGCGGGGTGGGGATGCGTGCCACCAGATTTTCGTCCAGCAGCGTCAGCTTATACTGCTCTCGCAGCTTGTTGTGATGAACACTGCCGGCCTCGTCACTCATGACCGCATAGACCTCATCCACCGGCTGCTCATCATAGCTGATCCCGAGATAGGCACTCTGGCTCGTCAAATGCGCATATCCTTCAATCGTCGACAGCTTCACCACCCGTGTCTCCGGCACCACCAGCTCCCGGCCCGAGGCGTCATACGCACAACCGGCCTGCAAGATCAGCGAGGTGTCATCTGCCATGATCACCCCAAGTCCCGCCACAATGCCATTCGCCCCGGTGAGCCGATTGACAAAACGGCGCTTGTCGTTGAAATAACGCTGTTCTGCCTCAAAGTCACGGGCCGTGAGCAGTTTTCCGAAGTAATAGCTGTTGCGTTCAAAGGGATAATATTTGCGATTTTGCATCGGATCATCCTGCTTTCTTTCTGTGATCAAGTTATGCGTCGCCGTTGCTGCGCCGCTTTTTGTAAAAATATCGCGCCAGTGCTGCAATGCCCCCGGCGAGGAGCACCCCCACTGCGCCAACCACCACCAGCTTGCCCCATGACAGGCCCGCCGTTGTCCTGCTGCTCATCGCAGGAATGGTCACGGCATAGCGATCTAGCTTGCCCTCTACCGTAATATAGGCGCTGTTCCCCGAGCGGCGTGGCTGATATTCCTCGACGGTGTTGTCCGTCCCGACACGGCAGATGGTGACGACGCCGTTTTGATAGGCGGTGGGAATCGGAATCCCGATTTCAACCGTGCCCTGTGGCTGAACCCGCTCCCCATCCTGCTCCAGGCTCACGTCGTACAGCGTGACAATCTGCT
>JAVVPJ010000011.1:0-11913 GCA_036655815.1 Oscillospiraceae bacterium | reverse complement strand
GAAGTTTATGACGGAACTGTCGAGATCAAAGCGATCTCACGAGAGGCGGGGCTGCGGAGCAAGGTGGCTGTTTTGTCCCACAATGCTGATGTTGACGCCGTGGGCGCCTGCATCGGACCCAAGGGCTCTCGCGTAAACTCCATCGTTGATGAGCTGGGCGGCGAGAAGATCGACGTCATCAAATATGCCGAAGATCCAGCGGAGTTTGTGGCGGCGGCACTTTCTCCCGCGACAGTGCTGTTGGTTGAGGTGGATCCCGAGGTGCCGCGCTCCTGCCGCGTGACAGTGCCGGATCATCAGCTCTCCTTGGCCATTGGCAACAAGGGGCACAATGCCCGTCTGGCTGCCCGTTTAACCGGCTGGAAGATTGACATCCGCCCCGAGAGCGGAAGCCTCGACGAGCCGGAGCCGCAGAAGGACCTTGATTTGCAGGAGCCAATGATTCCATAGAGCTGCGACAGAACAAATTCTTCACAAGGATGCAAGCGGAGGTGATGCAGGATGAAGGAACATAAAATTCCACAAAGAATGTGCGCTGGTTGTGGGGAACACAAGGACAAGCGAAATCTAATCCGTGTTGTCAGAAGCCCAGAGGGAGTCATTTCTCTTGATCGCACGGGGAAAAAGCCGGGACGCGGCGCCTACCTTTGCCCCGACGCGGAGTGTCTGCGCAAAGCACGCAAGGCACGCAGATTTGAACGCGCTTTCTCCTGTCAGATCCCCGATGAAGTTTATGTTGCGATGGAGAAGGAGATGAGCGCGGGTGAAGGGTAGCGTGCTGGGCCTTTTGGCCATTTGCCGCAAGGCGGGAAAGCTCAAGATGGGCTTTGATGCCGCTGAACAGTGTCTTGGCCGGGACGCGGCGCTCATCGTTTTCGCACAGGATATTTCGCCCAAAACAAAAGAGCGCATGACCATGCGGGCAGAGCGCTCATCGACAGAGGTTTTGACGCTGCCCGACACCGCCGATGACGTTTGGTGCGTGGTGGGAAAACGGGTTGCCGTGATGGCGGTCATCGACAAAGGACTGGCAAAGCAGCTGGTGCTTCTGTCCAGTCGCACGGAAGCCCCCACGAGACAGGAACATGAGGAGGAATCGCAGTTATGATAGATAAATACCGCGTACACGAGGTGGCCAAGGATCTTGGCGTGCCCAGCAAAGATGTGCTTGCACTTTTGGAACAATATTTTCCTGATGATCAGCGTAAGCATATGACTGCGCTGTCTGACGCGGAGCTCAATATGGTTTTTGACCATTACACCCAAAAGAGTGCGCTGCCAAGCTTTGATCCCTATTTTGAAATGGCGAAGGCGTCAAGCACGGCTCCAGCCGAGGCTCCGGTTGCAGGGAAGGCACCGGAAGCCGTACCCGCTGAGGCTCCAGCTGTGGCATCCGCTTCGGCTGAAGTGACGAATTCAGAGGAGGCTGTACCACACCCCCTCTCGGCTGTGGAGTCGCCCTCCACGGTCGCGCCCGCACAGGCGCAGCCCGCACAGGTGCAGCCCACACAGGTGCAGCCCACACAGGCGCAGCCCACACAGGTGCAGCCCACACAGGTGCAGCCCGCACAGGCACAGCCCACACAGGCGCAGCCCACACAGGCACAGCCCGCACAGGCACAGCCCACACAGGCACAGCCCACACAGGCGCCGCGCACACCACAACAGCAGCCACGCACGCAACAGGCAGCGCCCCAACTGACGCCGCAGGGCCTGAGACCCAACCTCAACGGACAACCACGCCTCGTGCAGCCGGGTCAGATGCGTCCCAATCTCAACGGACAACCACGCCTCGTGCAGCCGACGACGCCGCGACCGGTTCAGCAATCCGTGCCGTCGCGCCCGGCCCAGCAGCCCTTGCAGAACCGTACGGCAACACAGCAGTTTCAGCCTGCCGTGCAGAACCAAGGCCAAGGCCAAAGCCAAAGCCAAAGCCAGGCTCCAACCAATCGTGTGGAGAGACCCGCTGCGCGCCATGTTGACATGCGCTCGGCGCAGGTCAATCTGGATAAATACAATGAGCGTTACGAGCAGATTGCACCTACAAATCTGGCATCCAAAAATCAGGGACCAGCCAAGCAGAAGTTTTCTGGCAGACCCCAACGGGGGAAGCCGACCCGTTCTCGCAGGGAGCAGGAAGTCGAAAAAATGCGGCGTTTGGAGCTGGAACGTCAGCGCCGTCAAAAGCTGGAGATTTCTTTGCCGGAAGAGATTTCAGTGGGTGATTTGGCGTTGCGCCTCAAGGTGCAGGCTGCCGAGATTATCAAACGCCTCATGACGATGGATATCATGGCTGCCGTTTCTGATATCATCGACTATGATACCGCAGCGCTGGTGGCCATGGAAATTGGTGCTAAGGTGGAGCATGAGGTTGTGGTTACCATTGAGGATCGCCTGTTTTCCGAGCCGGAGGAGAAGGAAGAGAATCTTTCGCCCCGCTGCCCCGTCGTGGTGGTGATGGGACACGTCGACCATGGCAAGACCTCGCTGCTGGATGCCATCCGCAACACCCGCGTGACCGCAGGCGAAGCAGGTGGAATCACCCAGCATATCGGCGCTTATCAGGTGGTGATCAACGATCAGCCCATCACCTTCCTCGATACGCCGGGACATGCCGCGTTTACGTCGATGCGTGCCCGTGGCGCTCAGGTTACCGACATTGCGGTGTTGGTGGTGGCGGCAGATGACGGCATAATGCCCCAGACAGTGGAGGCCATCAACCATGCCAAGGCAGCGGGTGTTGCCATCATCGTTGCCATCAACAAGGTCGACAAACCGGGAGCCAACCCCGAAAAGGTCATGCAAAGCCTGACCGAATATGAGCTGGTGCCAGAGGAGTGGGGTGGAGATGTCATCTGCGTTCCCGTTTCGGCCAAGACGGGAGAGAATCTCTCCACACTGCTCGAAATGATTCTGCTGGTGGCAGAGACGAAGGAATTGACTGCGAATCCAGATCGCATGGCCAAAGGCACCGTCATCGAGGCAAAGCTTGATAAGGGACGCGGTCCCGTCGCTACGGTGCTGGTGCAAAACGGAACCCTGCACACAGGAGATGCCATCATTGCCGGAACGTCGGTGGGACGTGTGCGCGTGATGTGCAACGACAAGGGCGAACGCATTGAGCTGGCCGGGCCCTCAACGCCTGTCGAGATTGTCGGTCTGTCAGAGGTTCCATCGGCTGGGGATCTGCTCAACGCGGTGGAGGATGAGCGCCTTGCAAAGGAATTGGCTGATCAGCGTCGCTATGATGCGAAGGAAGAGCAGTTCAAGACTTATCAGAAGGTTACGCTCGACAACCTCTTCACACAGATTTCCGAGGGCGAGATGAAGGAGCTTCCCATCATTGTCAAGGCCGATGTAGATGGCTCGGTGGAGGCAGTGCGTCAGTCGCTTGAAAAGCTTTCGAATGATGAAGTGAAGGTTCGGGTGATCCATGGCGCAGTGGGTGCGGTCAACGAGTCGGACGTCATGCTGGCAAATGCCTCAAATGCCATTATCGTCGGATTTAATGTTCGGCCCGATCCATCTGCGAAGGAGTCGGCCGAACGAGAGAATGTTGACATCCGTCTCTATCGGGTGATTTATGATGCCATCAACGAAGTGACTGATGCCCTGAAAGGCATGCTGACACCCAAGGTGCGTGAGAAAGAGCTGGGTCGGGCAGAGGTGCGTCTGGTCTACAAAATCTCATCGGTGGGTACTGTGGCTGGCTGCTATGTTTTGGAGGGAAAGATCACCCGTTCAGCTCTCATCCGCATTGTGCGTGACGGCATCATTGTCGCTGACGACAAGCTTGAAAGTCTCAAACGCTTCAAGGACGATGCCAAGGAAGTCTCCCAAGGCTACGAGTGCGGCATGAGCCTCATGAAGTTCTCTGACCTCAAGGTGGGGGACATCTTTGAGGCGTATGAGATGGAGGAATATCGGGAATAGTAACCATGATCTCATAGAAGGAGGCGGCTTTATATGCCTTCCTATCGTGTTCAAAGAACTAGTGAAGATGTTTTGCGGGAGCTGTCTGCAATTTTGCGCGAGATGAAAGACCCTCGCGTGGCAAATGCCATGCTGTCTATTGTCAAACTGGATCTAGCCAGCGATCTGACCAGCTGCAAGGTTTACATCAGCTCGGTCAAGGGCCTTGAGGTCGCAAAGGAAGCCGAAAAGGCTCTCAAGCTGGGGAGCGGCTTTGTGCGCAGGGAGCTGGGACGGCGCGTTGAGATGCGCCATACTCCGGAGCTGCACTTTGTTGCGGACGGATCCATTGAACATTCGGCAGACATTGCGCGGATCTTGCATCGCTTGGAGGAAGACCGTGATGAAAATTGATGCTGCATTGGCGGCGGCGCGTCTGGCAGCAGCGAACGACATCGCGCTGATCTGCCACCGCGATCCCGACGGAGATACCTATGGCAGCGCCATGGCGCTGTTTGATGCACTCACTGGGCTGGGGAAGCGTGTGCGGGTGGAGTGCGTGTCACCTTTTCCGGCCAACATGCCCTATCTGCGGCGAGAAATGCCGACGTTCTCCCCCACATTCACCGTCACCATCGACACAGCTGCTGTGACCATGCTGGGAGACGGAGAGATTCGCAAACGCCCGATTGATTTGTGCATTGACCACCATCCGGGCAATCCGCTGTATGCGAAGGAGACCTTGCTCGTGAATTATGCGGCGACCGGAGAGGCAATTCTGGAGGTGATCCGTGCGCTGGGGGTGACAGTGACCCCCTTCTGCGCGACGGCGCTTTATACCGCGCTGATTTCCGACACAGGAAGCTTTCGCTTCTCCAACACCTCAGCGCAGACATTGCGCTATGCCGCCGATCTGCTGGAATTGGGCGCTGACCGGGACACGGTGCGGGTCTGCCTGTTCGAGTCACGTTCGCGCGGTGAGGTGCGGCTGGAATCGGCCGCTCTGAGTAGTATGCACTATTGGGCCGACGGCCGCATCGCGTCCGTTACAATTCCGCTGTCACTTCTGGAGGAAACAGGCGTAGACGAGGCAGAGCTGGAAGGAATTGCTTCCAAGCCCCTGCAAATTTCAGGAGTGGACATCGGGCTGACGCTCAAAGAGCGCAACGACGGGAGCGTTCGAATTTCGGTGCGCACCAGCGCTGCTGCCAACGCCGCTGCGATCTGTGAAACTTTTCTGGGCGGAGGACATTTGCGTGCGGCCGGGTGCCGCATGTGGTGTTCGATGGAAGAAGCCGAGCGGCGTCTTGTGGAGGTTTCCATGGCCACATTGCCTGTTGCGCGTTGAACGGAGGGATCCGATGGATGGAATTCTGCTGATTGACAAGCCAACGGATTTCACCTCCTTTGACGTGATTGCCAAGCTGCGCGGCATTGCACATCAGCGCAAAATTGGGCATAGTGGTACCCTTGACCCCATGGCTACGGGCGTGTTGCTCTGTCTGATGGGACGTGCGACGCGCCTTTGCGATCTTCTGCTGTGTGAGGACAAGACGTATCTTGCGACGGTGCGCTTCGGTGTTGAAACCGATACGCAAGATGTGACGGGAACAATTGTAAGCCAAAACGACGCCTCTCTGTCGGCATGTGCGCTGACGGAGGCGCTGGATGCGTTTCGGGGCGAGATTGCGCAGACACCCCCCATGTATTCGGCCATTTCGGTCGGTGGGCGGCGTCTATACGATCTTGCGCGGCAGGGCATTGAGGTCAAGCGGCCGAAACGGGACGTTCACATTGACACGCTGGATGTTCTGTCATACGATGAGGAGACACGCATAGGGTGCTTTGAAGTTGCATGTTCCAAGGGAACCTATGTGAGGACATTGTTCCACGATCTGGGACAGCACTTGGGCGTGGGAGCAACGCTGTCTGCACTGCGGCGCACCATGGCCAATGGGTTTGCGATTGACGATTGTGTGACCCTCCAGCAAGCAGAAACGCTGGCGGCAGACGGGATGCTGGCAACTTGCTTGTTGCCCGTCTCGCAGGCGTTCACATCGCTGCCCCGCCTTACAGTGGGGGACTGGCAGGCGACGATGCTCAAAAACGGTGTTCCGCTGTGCCTCAATAAGCTGGGCATACCCTTGCCGGGGCGCTATGCCGTCTACGGTGAGGATGACGTGTTTCTCGGTCTGGGGATGGTGAAAGAGGATGCTGAGGGCATCCTTTTCAAGCAACTGTAAGAGGAGTGGTTATCAACTTCATGAAAACAGCCGCTATTCTTCCCATCGAATCGGCCCGTCCACTGGCCGTGGCGGTGGGATTTTTCGATGGTGTTCATCGCGGACATCTCGCCGTGATCCATGAGGCGCTGGCCGCCGCGCACGATGGATCGTTTGACTCCTGCGTTTTTTCTTTTTCCATGAACGGGGACGGACCTGCGGGAAAGCGTGACGCCGGCTTGCTCCAAAGCTCGTCTCTGAAAGCGCATGCGATTGAAGAACTGGGCGTGAATTGGCTTCTGACCCCTCCATTTAGCGAGTTGCGAGGGCTTTCTCCCGAGGCCTTCGCACTGGATGTGCTTTATTGGGGAATGGGCGCACGCGTGGTCTGTTGTGGATATGATTACCGTTTTGGACGAGGTGCTGCGGCTGGACCGGAGGAGCTGCGTGCGCTGCTGGCACCACGCGGCGTGCGTGTCATTCAGGTTGGGGCGGTGCTCGACGAGGGCGAACCGGTTAGCTCCACGCGCATCCGTGCCGCACTCCGGCAGGGAGACTGTGAGACGGCAGGCCGTCTGCTGGGACGGCCTTATGCCATTGATTTTGAGGTGACGCACGGGCGCGGGCTGGGCAAAACCATTGGCTTTCCAACCATCAACCAGCCCTATGGAGAAAACGACTTGCGGCCGCGCTTCGGTGTCTATGCGACATGGGCGATGGTGGATGGCATCCCTTACCCGGCAGTCACCAATGTGGGAGTCAAGCCTACCGTCGGCTCGAATGGCGTTTCGGCAGAAAGCTACATTGAAGGCTTTTCGGGGGACTTATATGGCAAACGGGTGGAAACACGGTTTATTCAGTTTTTGCGCCCCGAACAGAAATTTGGATCAATTGATGCGTTGCGAGACGCCATTGGAGCGGATTCCGTGCGGGCGCAGGAACTGCTGAAACAGAAAAAGCCCAAATCCCACTAAAAACCGCCACAATCCTTCTTTACTTTTGCTGTCGTGACTGGTATACTATTCAAGAATATGACCTGTTTACGGTCAGGGGCAACCGCTCCGTTGAGAGAACACTCGCGGCCCCTTTCTGTGGCAGTGCCAATCATCAAAAGGAGTGTATTTTCATGCTGCTCAAAGAACAAAAAACCGCTGTAATCGCCGAAAACGCCCTTCATGAGGGAGACACTGGCTCCCCTGAGGTGCAGATCGCCATTCTGACCCGTCGCATCAATGATCTGACACTGCATCTGAAGGCCAACAAGAATGACCACCATTCCCGTCGAGGCCTACTCAAGATGGTCGGACGCAGAAAGAACCTGCTCAATTATCTCATGAAGTCCGATGTGGAGCGTTATCGCGCCATCATCGCCAAGCTCGGTATCCGTAAGTAAATCGAAGCACAAAAAGGCAGGCGCTGACAATCACGCCTGCCTTTGGTTGCAAAAGAGCCACAATCGGCCGGATCGGCACCGGGTTTAGCAGTCAATCGAGCCGTTATGTGAGATAACGGCTGGATTCATTGCTAAAGGCTGGACCCTTCCGCCGAACGAAAAGGAGGAACCTGAATGCTGTTCAAAAATCAGACTTTTACGACCTTGTTTGCGGGACGGCCCATGTCGTTTGAGGTGGGGAAAATCGGCATGCTGTCCAACGGGAGCTGCATTGTGCGCTATGGCGAAACCAC
The DNA here is from genome assembly GCA_036655815.1 of Oscillospiraceae bacterium. Taxonomy (GTDB): domain Bacteria; phylum Bacillota; class Clostridia; order Oscillospirales; family Ruminococcaceae; genus Yanshouia. The sequence goes on along the minus strand of JAVVPJ010000011.1, from coordinate 4,093 downwards.
CATGATGGTCAATGTCAGTATGAGCAAAAAGCCCCGTGAAGGAATTGACTTTTTCCCATTGTCTGTGGACTTTGAAGAGAAACTTTATGCCGCAGGGAAAATTCCCGGCTCCTTTCTACGCCGCGAGGGTCGTCCCTCGGATAAGGCAGTGCTAGCCTCTCGGCTGGTTGACCGCCCCATGCGTCCGCTGTTCCCCAAGGATCTGCGCAACGATGTCACCATCATCATGACGGTGCTGTCCTATGACCCTGACTGCTCGCCCGAGATTTGCGGTCTGTGCGGCGCAGCTTTTTCACTGGCAATCTCTGACATTCCGTGGAACGGCCCCATCGCCGGCATTGCGGTCGGACTCATCAATGGCCAGCCGGTACTCATGCCCAACGAGGCCCAGCGTGCCGAAAGCAAAATGATGCTGACCGTCGCAGGCGATGAGCACAAGGTTTGCATGATTGAGTGCGCTGCTGATCAGGTGCCTGAGGATCAGATGCTCATGGCCATCATCGCAGGACACAAGGAATGCGCCAAGATGACCACATTCATCAAACAGGTACGCGACGAGATCGGCGTACAGAAGCTGTCATTCACCTCTGTCGAGGTGGATCATGATCTGTTCGAGGCGGTCAAGGCTTTTGCCATTGACCGTGTGCGTGTGGCGCTTGATACGGATGACAAGAATGTGCGCGAAGAGCGCCTCAAGCCCATAGAGGACGACATCCACGAAAAATTCGGGGCTGATTATCCTGATCTGGCCTATCAGCTCGATGAAGCGATCTATCAACTGCAAAAATTTGTGGTGCGGCGCTGGCTGCTCGATGACGGCAAGCGTGTGGATGGGCGCGGCCTTGACCAGATGCGTCCGCTGTCGGCTGAGGTTGGCCTGTTGCCTCGTGTGCATGGTTCGGCTCTCTTTACCCGTGGCCAGACGCAGGCCCTGACCATTACAACACTGGGCGCGGTTTCTGATGCGCAGATTCTGGATGGGATTGATTCCGACGAGAGCAAGCGCTACATGCATCAGTATAACTTTCCGTCCTATTCAGTGGGAGAGACAAGGCCCTCAAGAGGTCCCGGGCGTCGTGAAATCGGACATGGCGCATTGGCAGAGAAGGCACTGCTTCCTGTCATTCCCTCGGTAGCGGAATTTCCCTATGCGTTCCGTGTGGTATCTGAAATCACAAGCTCCAACGGCTCGACCTCTCAGGCCTCAATCTGCGCCTCAACGCTCTCACTGATGGATGCCGGCGTGCCGATCAAGGCCCCTGTTGCCGGGATCTCATGTGGACTGATCACGGAGGGGGAGCGCTGGATGACCATGACTGATATTCAGGGCTTGGAGGATTTCTATGGAGATATGGACTTTAAGGTCGCGGGTACGCACACTGGCATCACCGCGATTCAGGTGGATATCAAAATTGACGGTCTGACCTATGAGATTGTGGAGGAGGCACTGCGCAAGACCCGTGAGGCTCGTGTCTATATTCTCGATGAGATCATGCTCAAGGCTCTGCCTCAGTATCGCGGTGAGCTTTCAAAGTATGCACCAAAGATGCTGACCATTAAAATCCATCCCGATAAGATCCGCGAGGTCATCGGCTCCGGTGGAAAGGTCATTCAAAGAATTACTGCCGAGTGTAACTGCAAGATTGACATTGAGGATGATGGTAGCGTGTTTGTCTCAGCCATCGACATCAACGATGCCAACCGCGCCATTCAGGTGATCAAGACCATTGCGATGGATCCCGAGGTGGGCGCTGTCTATAAGGGCAAGGTGACACGTCTGATGACCTTTGGCGCGTTTGTTGAAATTGCTCCTGGCAAGGAGGGACTGGTCCATATCTCTAAGCTTGACACCAAGCGCGTAGAGAAGGTGGAGGATGTTGTGACCGTGGGCGACGAGATTCTGGTGCGTGTCACTGAGATTGATGCGCAGGGGCGTGTCAATCTCTCCCGTCGCGACGTGTTGGAAGCGCTTGCTGCCAAGAAACAAAACGGTCAGGCATAGGGCTCTCTCTTCGCAACAGGTTGAAGACCGGCCATCCAGCAGCACAATGGCAGGGAGACACGCGGTCCCACATGGTGCAATTCCGGCAAGAAATGGGACAAGAGGAAGCACGTCGAACAGACGACACCCAATCAGGACGACAATGCAGAGGATGAAGCTGATCCTGCCAATTGAGTTCCATCTTGCACCGGAAACAAGATGAGCAAACGGGCATGCCTGCGGGCGTGCCCGTTTGTTCATCTTGGGGCGGCTTGAAATTGCGGGGAAATCTGCTATAATAATAAAATCAAATGTTTTAAGGAAAGTGGAGTTGACACGCTTTTGGATGGAATACCTTGGCAAACCCTGCTGCTGTTGTTCGTGCTTTTGGGACTTTCGGCGTTCTTTTCGGCCTCAGAAATGGCGTTTTCCTCCATCAATAAGGTGCGGCTGAAGGCGATGGCCGAGGATGGAAACCGAACGGCGGGACGCGCACTCGCCATTGCGGAACGATTTGACCGCACGCTGTCGGTCATTCTGGTGGGGAACAATGTGGTGAATATCGCGGCTTCCTCGGCCGCAACCCTCCTCGCAACGACGGCGTTTGGTGCGTCTGGCGTTGCGATTGCCACCGTTGTTATGACAGTGGTCATTTTGGTCTTCGGCGAGATTACACCAAAGAGCATTGCCAAAGAGAACGCCGAGCGGGTGGTTTTGGCGGTGTCAGGGCCGCTGTCATGTTGCATCACACTGCTTTCGCCCGTGGCATTCTTGTTTGTCAAGTTGCAAGAATGCGTCTCCAAGGTTTTCAATTCACACAACACACAGCCACTGGTGACCGAGCAGGAGCTTCTCAATATCATTGAGACGATTGAGGAGGAGGGCGTCATTGACGAGCAAAAGTCCGATATGATTCAATCTGCACTGACCTTCGATGACACCACGGTGCAGGAGGTGCTGACACCTCGCGTGGACGTTGTAGCTGTCGGACTGGCTGACTCGCCCGAAAAAGTGCGTCAGATTATTCTGACGGATCGTTTTTCACGCATGCCGGTTTATGATCGGACGCTTGACAATATTGTTGGCATTTTGTATACGCGCGATTATCTGGAAGCAGCTCTGCGGGGGGAAGACCCCATTGCTCTTGCACCGATGTTGGCGAAACCCTTGTTTGTACACAAGACCGAGCGAATTTCGCGTCTGCTGGCAGACTTCAAGCGTGAGCGGGTCCACATGGCGGTGGTCATCGATGACTATGGCGGAACAATGGGAATCGTGAGTCTGGAAGATCTGCTGGAGGAATTGGTCGGCGAGATCTGGGACGAGGACGAGGAAGCGGAGGAGGAGTGCGCAGAGATTGAACCATCAATTTGGAGTGTGTCAGGAGACTTTGGTATCTATGAATTGATGGAGAAAATTGGGTATGATCAGCGCAACTTTGACAGCGAATACGCGTCGGTGGGCGGCTGGGCATTGGAGCGCTTCGGGCGTCTTCCTCAGCCAGGTGACAGCTTTGAATACGACGGCATCTCAGTCACAGTTGACGAGGTGGAGGAGCAGCGAGTGCTGCGGCTGACGGTGCGCTACCGGCCGTCTGCCCTCGCACAATAGAAAGGGGCCGTGAAGAGATGAATTGCTTTGCAAGTGCCAAAAGGATTGTCATCAAAATTGGAACGACTACGTTGACACACAGCGGGGGAATGATTAACTATCGGCGGCTGGAAAGCCTCGTCAAGGTGATTACAGACCTTAAAAATTCGGGCCGCCAGATCGTGCTTGTGACATCGGGCGCGATCGGTGTCGGCATGGGGGAATTGGGCTTTAAAGAACGTCCGTCCGACATGCCGACCAAGCAGGCCTGCGCTGCCGTGGGGCAGTGTGAATTGATGTATCTGTATGATAAGATGTTTGGGGAATATCACAGCGCTGTCGCACAGATGCTGTTAACACGTGAGGATATCGACAACGAAGAGCGAAAACAGAATGTGGTGAACACGTTTGGACGTTTGTTGGAGCTGGATGTCATTCCGATTGTCAACGAAAATGATACTGTTGCGACCGAGGAAATTGAGATCGGAGATAATGATACCCTGTCGGCGATTGTAGCAGTGC